>JBFIID010000141.1:0-6824 GCA_041601415.1 Gammaproteobacteria bacterium | reverse complement strand
CTTCTCTCGGTTCTGTACCAGGCTTTGGTCTGGCTCAGGATCTGAGTCGGGTTCTCCGTGATTAGAGGTTCACCAAAACCATCTTGATAGTTGGCAATGGAAAAATTAAACAGGGAGCTCAAGAACCGCATAGAGAGGTTAGCGAAGCGTTCCCCGCGTTCTTCTCCGATCTGTCGATGCCTGGCTGCGACCATCTGCCGAGTGATTTTCTTCAGGGGTAAGGTCTGCCAGTCACCAAAGGGACCCAGCATCATGCGGCCATAGTCATAGATGGTTTTGTCTTTGAGGTGTTTCCGGGCTTTCTTGAAATCGTTAAAGGCATCGTTGAGCTTGATCCGGGCCATTCGCTCTTTTTCACGTTCGGCAATAGGGTTGATCCCGACAGCTACCTCATAGAGTAACTTGCTGGCCTGTTTCCTGGCCTGTTCACAGGTGAGTTCTCCAAAGCGTCCGATGGTCTGACGACGGACCCGGCCCTCGATGCGTTTCTCCAGGATGAAGGATCGGGTACCCCCAGCGGTGATCCGAATGCCAAAACCCTTCAGATCCCGGTCCCGATAAAAGGCCTGGCCGGAGACAGGAATGGGCAGTTTTTCGACTGCTGTTTTGGTCAGTCGGACCGACTGATTAACCCCAAATGTAGACACTATGTAGACACCTCGATTAAAACTGCATCGAAGCGATTAAAGGGCAGTAGGGGTTATTAGTCAAGCAGAACAATGAGTTATAAAAGAACCTCAAAAAACTTCAAAGTCCTTAAAACAGTCAAAAAGCGGGTTTGTAATCAGTAGGTCCGCGGTTCGACTCCGTGTGTCGGCACCATTAAACACCCAAGAAGTAGTATTTAGTCAGTAATTTTTCAACATGCCCTGAGTTACCCCCCTTTTCTGAGCTACCGTCGCCGGATATTCGTCCCCTGAACGCTAATGAAAAATGCTCCGCTGCGCTTGCAGAAGAAAGCTAATTGCGTAGTATCAAAGTTGTATTTTTCCTAAACTAGCTAGTGCGGATTTTCCAGACTGAGGATTGTTTATCCCATGAACTACAAGAAGCTCGTGCTTCACTTTCTCGGCCTTGTTGTACCCTTGTTCCTGATTGTTGAGCTGTTCCATTATGTGGATAAAAACAATGAGTTAGAACACCTGAAAGTGACGGATGCCCAATTGGTTGAAGACATTGGTTCGCGGGTCAGGGTTCATCTTTCCGGAATTGCTGCAGATCTGATAACACTTAGTCACAGTCCGCTGGTGATGGATTATCTGGATGATCCGAGCCCCACTTCTCTGGCCCGTTTGCAGGAGAGTTTTATGGTTTTCTCCAATGCCTACGGTAAATACGATCAAGTGCGTTTACTGGATCAGTCCGGGCAGGAACGGATCAGAGTTAATCATAAGTATGGCAAGGCTCTTCTGGTTCCTGAAAAGGAACTACAGAATAAGGCGCATCGTTATTATTTTGCCAACGCGCTACGACTGGAAAATGGCAGTATTTATGTTTCCCCGTTTGATTTGAATATGGAACGGGGTGAGATTGAAATACCCGAAAAGCCGGTGATTCGGCTCAGTACGCCTGTTTTTGATGGCAAGGGAGAGTTACGAGGCATACTCATTGTGAATTATCTGGGGCGCTTTATTCTCGATGAGGTGGCTCGTAGTGATAGCTCAAACCGTGGCGAGTTGATGATGATCAATGAGCAGGGTTACTGGTTATATTCCTCGGATAAGAAGAAAACCTGGGGTTTTATGACGGGTGAGGATGAGCGTTTCTCAACGCTCTATCCCTTTGCCTGGAATCATCTCAGTTCAAATGAGGAAGGGCAGTTCCAGACAAATGAGGGAATGTTCACGTATCTGACCTTTTCTCCTCCAGACATGATCGGGCAGAATGGTTCAAGCTTTGTGAACGAAGAATGGTGGAAGCTGCTGAGTGTCGTCTCGGGCTCTAAAGTTTCAATTAATTCGGATCAACGTTTACTGGTTCTTTATAAACTGTCGCCAGTATTCCTCCTGGTGCTCGGTCTGGTCGCATGGCTTTGGACAAAAGTCGCAATGGAAGCAGAGCATGGTCGGGTCAGAATTAAGCAATTGTCCCGGGTCGTCGAGCAGTCAGAAGAGCTGGTTTTTATTACCGATCCAGACGCGCGTATTCAATATGTAAACCCCGCATTCGAACGCATCACAGGTTATAAGCAGGAAGAGGTTATAGGCAAAATGCCGAGCCTTTTAAAGTCTGAGGCACATGGTAATGCTTATTATAAAAGGCTTTGGAAAACCATTCGTGCGGGCGAGGTTTTCAAAGGTGTTTTTGTCAATAAGCGTAAAGACAATACACTTTACTACGAAGAAAAAATCATCTCGCCAATCCATGATGAACTGGGAAATATCATTCAGTATGTCTCGACAGGGCGGGATGTCAGCGAACAGAACACGGTAGACAAGCGCAGTGTAGAAATGGATCGACTGACTGATCGGGATACTCTGACAAAACTCCCCAACAGAATGAGTATTATCGAAGAACTCAAACAGGCAATGCAGCGCGCCGAAAGCAGTGGCAAGTTAATGGCGGCGGCGATGATAGACCTGGATGGTTTCGACTGGGTGAATGAGTCTTATGGGCACTATAAAGGTGACCAGTTGTTGATCAGTTTTGCCCAACGACTACAGCGCTGCCTGAAAAAAACCGATGGTCTGGGGCGACTCGGCGGTGATGAATTTCTTATCATTATGGAAGGTTTCGAGTTCGTCGATGAAATCGAACATAAGCTTGAGATTGTGCTCGTTACGGCAACCAGCCCGTTTGTACTCGACGGAATTACGATTCAGGTTAATGCCAACATGGGCGTGGTATTGCATCCCGTTGGTAACATTGATCACAAGACCTTATTGATTCAGGCAGAGGATGCCGTACAGCGTTCGAAAAAAGAAGGCAAAAACATGCTCGGTTTCCATGGCAATGGCAACTCATCAGAAGAAGAAAAAATAGAGGGAGAACAATCAACGTGATCGTACGTTGTCATCTGCTGCTAGTGGTGTGTTGCTATCAGCAGATGAGGTAACTTGTCTGAATTTTCACGTAACCAGTCACACTTCGAGAGTCTCGCTTTGAGCAGGACTGGTTAAGGGGCAATTCATTGATCAAAATGCCAGCTTTTTTGGTTCAGGAGATGAATATATGTCGGCAATAAAACCTATGAGTCTTTGCATTCTATCGCTCGCGATCAGTGGTTGTTCACTGATCGATGTTGAGACCACACGCACCGAGACCGCACCAGATGATGCTGCGATTGAACGCGTTGAACAGCGCATGGATAACATCGAAGATCGTCTGGAGCGTATTGAAGCCCTGCTGAGCAAACGTCCCGTTTAGGAATTCAGGGAGTGGGATGAATAATCTGCTGGGATCAGTGCTGACAGTCCTGTTGCTCTGTAACAGTTTGCAGTCAGGGGCCACTGAATCGCTGCAGTCCGAACTAACCGCAGCATCCGGTGTGGTGATTCGTTTTCAGGGCATTGAAAGATTTTTCTCGACGCATAACTTTAGTCAGAATGTGCTGCGTGAGCGTCTGGAATCAAGACTTCGCGCGGCGGGTATTCGCGTTGTTGGGGCGTCTTCAAGTGCCGACGATCCAGAGGCGCTCATTCTGACCCTGAAGTTTCATGTTAATCAGAATCCAATGTATCTGCCGTTTCTGGTTTATCTGAAGGTTCAGGCCAGGCGCGAACTGGCGGGGCATCGAGGTTATGTGTTCGATGAATTATGGTCTGAATGGAAACACGGTATGACAGAGCGTGAACATCTGGATCGCATGTATCCGTATATCCTGGAAATGCTGGATGATTTCCTGCAACAGGTGCTGGGCTATGTACCCGTCAATCGTTAGCACGGCAGGCTGGCGGGCACTGAGTTGGGCGATGCCCTATACTTGCATGATTCAAATCTGAGCTTAAACAAGGAGAGACAGGATGGGTGAGTTAGCGCTGGCAGTCATTATCTTTGGTGTGATCGTAATGTCCCTCGGGGTGAAGCCTGTTCCGCAGGGTATGGAATATACGGTCGAACGGTTTGGGCGCTATACAAATACCCTGAGTCCTGGACTGAACCTGATTATTCCCATCTTTGACCGCATCGGTGCAAAGATGAACATGATGGAGCAGGTGATGGATGTACCCTCACAGGAGGTGATCACCAAGGACAACGCCATGGTGACTGTCGATGGGGTGGTTTTCTATCAGGTGCTGGACGCCGCAGAGGCGGCCTACGAGGTGAGCAATCTGACCCTCGCAATTCTTAATCTCACCATGACCAATATCCGTACCGTGATGGGCTCAATGGATCTGGACGAACTTCTCTCCCGTCGCGATGCGATCAACGCCCGTCTGCTGTCGGTGGTCGACGAGGCCACCACCCCCTGGGGTGTAAAGGTCACACGTATCGAGATTAAGGACATCACACCACCTCGGGATCTGGTTGATTCGATGGCGCGCCAGATGAAGGCCGAACGTGAGAAACGTGCGCTGATTCTGGAAGCCGAAGGTAAACGTCAGTCAGAAATCCTTGAAGCAGAGGGTGAGAAGCAGGGTGCGATTCTGGAGGCCGAAGGCCGCCGTGAGGCTGCCTATCGTGATGCCGAGGCCAGAGAACGACTGGCGGAGGCCGAGGCCAAGGCAACCCTGATGGTTTCAGAAGCCATCGGCACCGGTGACATTCAGGCGATCAATTATTTCGTCGCACAGAAGTATATAGAGGCACTCAAGGATATCGGGGCTGCGGATAATCAGAAGGTATTATTCCTGCCACTGGATGCCAGCAGTGTGATTGGTGCGATTGGTGGCATCGGCGAAATTGCAAAACAGGCCTTTACGAAACAGGAACAGGCCTGATGGACTGGGGTTGGCTCACGCAGATGGATTTCTGGCAATGGTGGGTGCTGGCAGTGATTCTGGTGGTACTGGAAGTGCTGTCACCCGCGGCTTTCTTTCTCTGGATGGGTATCGCCGCCGGCGTCATCGGCTTGCTATTACTGATCAAGCCTGACATTGGTTGGGAAACACAGTTGCTGTTATTCACTCTTTTCAGTATCAGCAGTATCGTCGTCTGGCGTGGCTGGCTCAGGAAGCACCCGACTGAAACCGATCGCCCCACGCTTAACCGACGCGGCGAACAGTATGTCGGCCGGATGTTTACTCTGGATGAACCCGTGGTCAATGGGCAGGGGAAGGTCAGGGTCGATGACAGTACGTGGAAAATCGAAGGCGACGACTGTGAAGCGGGAACCCGCATACGTATCGTTGGGGTAGAAGGGGTGGTGTTCAAGTTCGAACCCATCGTTTGACGGCATTGCTGATCAGTTTCGATCCGGGCACCAGCTACTGCGTGATTCGTCTTCCTTTTTTACCGCGTATCCGGCATCGATCAATGCCTGCCCCAGATCATCCCCTCGCGTGTTCCTGACCACAGCGTAATATTTCCCGTCTTTACGCGAGAGTTGTACTTTCTGCAGAATGACCTTTCTTCCAATGAAGCTGTTGGTAAAGGCCTTTGCCTCTTTCGCCATCAATCTCTCTGTCTCACAGACACCTTTGATACGTGGACTTTCGATATCTGCCACGGTCAGGGTGATTTGATTGGTTTGTTCAGGCCAGACGGCGACATTTAGTTTCAGTGTCGTGGCATCGACAACGCGGATAATGTTCGCCTGATACGGACCATACAGGAGTGAAACGAGCACCAGCGACAGCAGGCTCATAGCAACACATACCCGAACTGATAGTGCAGGAACAGTCCGGCAAAGATCACCAGCCCAAACCAGTTATTATTAAGAAACGCACTAAAGCACCCGGCCTTATCACGTTCACGAATCAGATATTGCTGATATCCGGCCAGTGCTGTGGCAATCGTCAGACCGGCATAATAAAACAGGCTTAACTCAAGTTTCTGGCCGATAAAAAGCATGCAGATCAACATCAGAACCTGAATACAGGCGATGATCTGGCGATCCATGTCGGCGAAGAGTATCGCCGTTGATTTAACCCCAATCTTCAGATCATCCTCCCGATCTACCATGGCATACATGGTGTCATACGCCACCGACCAGAGCACATTCGCGATCAATAATAACCAGGCGACATCGGGCACATCATTGGTCTGTGCAGCAAAGGCCATCGGTATACCCCAACCGAATGCCAGACCGAGGTGGAATTGCGGCAGATAGGTATAACGTTTACTGAAGGGGTAGGTGATGGCCAGCACAACGCCGACGAATGAGAGCATGATGGTCAGGTTATTCATCAGCAATACCAGCAGGAAGGCCAGCACACACAGACCCGCGAGCAACACCAATGCCTGTTTTGGTTTGACCCGACCGGCAGGCAGTGGGCGTTCACGTGTCCTGGCGACATGACCATCGAAATCCCGATCTGCATAGTCATTGGCGACACAACCTGCCGAGCGCATCAGAAAGACGCCACTGACAAAGACGAACAGTACCAGCAGGTCGGGCTCCCCATCGGAGGCAATCCACAGCGCCCAGAGGGTTGGCCAAAGTAGTAACAGGCTACCCACCGGTCGATCGAGACGCATCAGTTGCGCGTAGGGCAGTGCCGGTGCCAGCAGGGGGAGGGAGAACAGTGTGTTAAAGATCTGCATCGTTCAGTTTGGTTGTAGTCGCTGGTGAAAGATACAGTGTGGGTAAAAATAATTCGAGTACCAGCAGAGGTTTGGCATCCACTATAAACAGGGAGCGACGTGCCCACAGGGTTTCACGGGTGTGGGTCGTTTCCGCACAGACTTTTCGGTGCAGGGGGTGCCCTGGCGGGATCGCCGCT
>JBFIID010000140.1:0-6849 GCA_041601415.1 Gammaproteobacteria bacterium | reverse complement strand
TTCCCTATAGTCAGGCAGGCGCTGTTATCTGCAGATTAGCAGATGATCTTTGCAAGTCAATCTGCCACGTTCGTGCTATTTCTAATACAACATTCCCGTCAGTTTCAGCATCCAGGGCAGGATGACCGCCGTGGCAAAGGCACTGAGTGCCATGGCCAGGCCTGAGAATGCGCCCATCTCTGAGCTGATCTGGAACGAGCGTGCGGTGCCGATACCGTGCGCGGTGACGCCCATAGCGATACCCCTGATGCTGTCATCGGTGATCTTCAACAGACTGAATATTCGTGTGCCAAGTACGGCACCGATGATGCCGGTGACGACCACCAGTACGGCGGTGAGCGACGGCAGGCCACCGAGTTTTTCCGAGATACCCATGGCGACCGGGGTGGTAACGGACTTAGGTGCCAGTGACATTTGTGTCTGCAGGCTGGCGCCAAGTAGTTTGGCTATAAGGATGGAACTCAGACTACCGATGGTGACGCCGGAGAGCAGGGCGACGGTGACCGATAACCAGACTTTCTTCAGTTTGGAAAATTGCTGATACAGGGGGATGGCGAGTGCCACCGTCGCAGGGCCCAACAGGAAGTGTACGAACTGTGCGCCCTCGAAATAGGTGTCGTAGGAGGTGTCGGTGATCAGCAGATAGCCGATCAACAGGGCGACGGCGGTAACGACCGGGTTCAGCAACGGGTTCGAGTTGGCAAGGATGTATAGCCGGTGGGCGATGGAGTAGGCGATCAGCGTGATGGTCAGGCCTAACAGTGGTGAGGCCGACAGGTAGACCCAGATGGTGTTGAGATTTGTCTCAGGCATCTTTATGTACCCCTCTGGCCGAGCAGTTTATTCATGCCCTGCATGATCAATGCGGTGGCCGACATGCTCAGTACGGTGCTGATAATCAGCGCAACGCTGATCGGTATCCATTGCTTAATGATCAGTTCGAAGTGAACGATCATGCCGACTCCGGCGGGGATGAACAGTAATAGCAGATGACTTAATAACGCGGTGGATGCATTATCCAGTGAAGCGGATGAGCGTTTGCGGAGCAACAGGGTCAGAAACAGCAGTAGCATGCCGACTACCGGGCCGGGCACGGGGAGCTTTAGATACAGCGTAGTGACTTCACCTACCAGCTGATAAATCAGCAGCAGGGTGATACCGTTTATAAAGTGCATAAAGCCCGGCCCGGGATTGTTGAATCAGGCTTACCTTATACAATAAATTTCAGCACAATCCACGGTGCAAGATTAAAGACAAACACCAGCAGCTTATAGAACGCCATGCTGACGTAGTGAATGGCATCGAACTGTTCGACCGAAATCCTGAACCATTTACCATGAAATCGGTACATCCAGTCATGGGCAAAAATGAAGAACAATGCCCAGTAGAGCAGCACAGCGTAGTTGAGCAGGGTTGACCAGCCGAGCACGGCAGTGATTGTTTCAATAGACATAACGATTCTCCCTGTCGGGGTTTTATCAGTTTTTGTCTTTTCTGTTTAAAGTATAGGTTGGTCAATGTTGTTAAAGGCTGCGCCAGGTCAATAAGTGCGCGACTCTAGCCGGGGTGGTGTCGTTTGTGTTCAAGCATGAGGATGAGGGATGAAGTCTGTGATTCAAATCGGTCAATCGGTGTTGTTCATCTACGTGGTGCTGGGTGTGTTGTTGTATCTGTTCCAGCGCTCGATGATTTATTTTCCAACCGATGAACTGCAACTGTCTGATGTGGAGTCGATGCGTATACCGTCGGGACAGGAACAACTCAAGGTCTGGGCACAAAACACGGGGGCCAGAGACGCGATAATCTATTTCGGTGGTAACGCGGAGGATGTGGCCCGCAGTATTGAACCACTGCGCAGGACATTCCCGGAACACGCCATATACCTGGTCAACTATCGAGGGTATGGCGGCAGTACCGGCACTCCGACGGAGCAGGGGCTGTTTCAGGATGCCGAGTCGGTGTTTGATGCCATCGCATCACGGCACGGCAATATTTCGGCCATCGGGCGAAGTCTGGGCAGTGGCGTTGCGGTTCATCTGGGCAGCGTGCGTGATCTGCATCGCCTGGTAGTGGTGACACCTTATGACAGCATCGAGGCAATTGCGAAACAACGTTTCGGGGTGTTCCCCGTGGGTCTGATTCTGAAAGACAAATTTGATTCGGTGTCTAAAGTGCCGTCAATTACCGTGCCTGTGCTGGCGATGATTGCGGAATACGATGAGGTGATCCCGCGTGAGCACAGTGATCGACTGGTCGACGCCTTTGCTGCCAGCCAGGTGACTCGGGTTATCGTTGCCAACACCGCTCATAATTCGATTCATGTGGGCCCGGCTTATTACGCAGGGCTGGCAAACTTTATCCGCGAAGCGGAGTAAATTCAGAACAATTGCGTATTATGCCGGACGTGTAGGCCTGCAGTTTTCTGGGAGTTGTTGATTGGCCCACTCGACGATGCTGCAGGGAACGGGTGATAGTGATTCACCTGTGCTGGTCAGGCTGTATTCGTGTCTCAAGGGCTTTTCCTGATAGGACGTTTTTTTACCAGCCCGGCGATCTCCATTTTCTGCAGTCGGTCGGCGAGTATATTCGTGGTGATACCTTCCTTTATTGCATACATTCCTTGTAACGCCGTTTACCGAAGAACAGATCCCGTATGATCAATGGCGTCCATCTGTCACCAATCAGAGTGACAATCTATACTTTTGTGACTTGTTAAATGCAATTAACTGTATGGGAAGTGAGTATTATGGACATTTTAATCTTGCTGATTATTGCGGTGTTTGGGCCGGTGCTGCTTTCCTTCGCTGTCGAGGCACTGCGTAAACAAGCTCAGGCACCAGAAAAACTCTACTGGGATGATGCAATTTCCATCCGCTACGCAACGGTAAACGGCAGCCGTATCCGCTATATACAGTCAGGCCGTGGACCGACTCTGGTGTTACTGCACACCTTACGTAGTCAACTGGATATCTTTGAGAAGGTGGTGCCAGAACTGGCGGAAAATTTCACCGTTTATGCGCTGGATTATCCGGGACATGGTTTCTCTGACACCCCGGACGCCGAGTACGACCCGGATATGTTCGTCGAGTACGTAGGCGGGTGGCTGGATGAAATGAAATTACAGAATGCGATTCTCTGCGGTATTTCTATTGGCGGTGTGATCCCGTTGTTACTGGCGGCCCGTAAACACCATTCTGTCCGTGGTGTCGTATCGGTGAACCCCTATGACTACGGAAAAGGTCTCGGTGTGACGCGCGGTAATATGCTGGCCTGGCTGGTGATTCGACCCAGTGTGATACCTGTATTGGGGGAGACAATTATGCGTTTCAGGCAGAAATTTATTGAAAAGATTATCTTCCAGGGCGGGGTGAGCCGGGCAGCGGCACTCACCGAAGGTTTTATTGACGCGATGTATGAGGCCGGTGAATTGCGTGGACGTTATCAAGGGCTGATTCGACTTTTTCGCAATGGCTGGAAATGGGAGCAGGCGATATCAGAGTATCGCCATATTACGGTGCCGGTTAAGGTCATCTATGGTGAAGATGACTGGTCTACGGAACAGGAACGTGCACACTCACTGAAATTTATCCCTACCGCCACAGTGACCACGATCAGAGAGGGCGGTCATTTTTTGTCAATGGATCAGCCGGAAGCTCTGGTGACTGAGATTACGCATTTCCTGATTACCCTGAAAGATTTCGAAGCGCAGGAGAAACAGCAGACCTTAAGCGTCTGAGTGCCTGAGGGGAAAACGGCGTAATCCTCGCTCACGTGCGTGTGAATTTAATAATATCGCGCCGATTTCGTTTGCTGGGTTTGCCCAGACTCCGCGGGGCACTGGCGTGTTCGGCCTTCATCTGTAGAGCCAGTGCCTCGCGTTTCGCGCGACTTTCTTCGGTTTCGGTATAGAGCGTGGCTGCAATGGTGGCAGAGCCTCGGGTCTTTGCGATGAGTTGCACTTCGACAATATATTCATAGCCGGCCTTATGGATCTTCAGCATGTCACCGGGCCTGACGTTTTTTGCGGCCTTGGCGCGGTGGCCGTTGATATCGACCTTGCCCCCCTTGACCGCCTCTGTCGCCAGGGCGCGGGTCTTAAAAAAGCGTGCCGCCCATAACCATTTATCAATGCGGGTTTCCGACAAGGAGGTATCTGTTTGCATAGTGCGGGCTAAACATCGTGTTGGCTCAGGGAAAATCATTATAGCCTTGCTGCTCGCGTAGCGATAAGCTTTGCAGCCTTGATTCCCGCAGTCGGAGAGTAAAAAGCAACGATGGAAACCAATAGAAACAACAAACGTGATTTTATTCCGCTCAAGCTTGCGGTGTTGACCGCATCGGATACGCGTACCGAGGCCGAGGATAAATCGGGACATTTACTGGTCGAGCGTTTGCAGGCGGCGGGGCATGTGCTGGCGGACAAGCGCATTGTGCCGGATGACATCTATCATATTCGTGCCGTGGTGGCAGGCTGGATTGCAGACCCCGAAATCAATGTGGTGCTTACCACGGGCGGCACAGGCGTAACTGGACGTGATGGTACGCCGGAAGCGGTAACCCCTCTGCTGGACAAGGTCCTGGACGGATTTGGCGAGATGTTTCGCGTCCTGTCCTATGACGATATCGCAACCTCGACGTTGCAGTCCCGCGCTATCGGCGGGGTCGCCAATGCAACGTATATCTTCTGTCTGCCGGGTTCATCCGGGGCCTGTGCGCTGGGCTGGGACAAGCTCATCGTACATCAACTGGACTACCGAACACGCCCCTGTAATCTGGTGGAACTCATGCCGCGATTGCTGGAAAAGTGATGCATGCACGGGGTTAGTGCCACGGCCCCTGATCAGTCTTGTATACAATGTGCAGCACCGAATTAACCGTCTGAATAATTATCTGGAGTCATCTAATGAATTTGTTTCTACGCAGCCTCGTCTGTGCCGTTTTTGTCCTGAGCCTGAGCGCCTGTGCACCAGAGGTGGGAAGTGCGAAATGGTGCGCCAATCTGAAAGACAAACCGAAGGGAGACTGGTCGGTGAATGATGCCGCCGATTATGCCAAGCACTGTGTCTTCAATTAGCAGTAGGGATTAAAAAAGCCAGACCGTGATTAATGGGAGATTTATCAGCGGTCTGGCTATGCTCGATTCCGACGGAGTAAACGCGTGGAAGTCATTTTTAAAAGACTTGATAGCTCTATCGTCAGCAACTCTGAGAACTTGAGCACATTTTGCAATAAAACAATCTGGTTCTGGAAAACAAAAAGCCAGATCGCGATTAATGGGAGATTTATCGGCGGTCTGGCCTGAAGCATTCTGCTTGGAGAACGCATGGGAGTAATTGTTGTTTTTCGCGATCTTGAGCCGAAAACAGGCCTGATACAGTGATGTCTCGCACAGTTTCCTAGCGATTTGCGAGAATTTGGTGCCAGTAGACATAAAAAAGCCAGACCGGAATAAATGGGAGATTTAATCTTCGGTCTGGCTTGGGCGTTCGCAGAGAAAAACGCCTGGGAGTGACTTAATAGTGGACTAAATCTGTCGGAATTCCACGGAATCCCGTCACATTCTTCAAAATAGGGCCAAGAAAAAGTGTTTGTTTGATCTCGAGGCTTGTGCCGGAGCCGGAACAAGTGTAGTGCAGAGTCGAAAAGTGCCCTGAGCGATTGGGATTATTAGATAAACAGGCTAGACAGGGCGAAAAGCCCAAACAGAATAAACAGTGCGCCGCTGACCTGATGTAGCAGCTTTACAGGAATGGCTTTAAGCCAGCGACTACCCGCCCAGACACCAATTCCCGATGTCACCGCTAGTGCCACGGTCGCACCAATCCATACGGCATAGAGGTTAGCGGTACTCGCCAGGCCCGCAACCGCCAGCTGGGTTTTGTCACCCAGTTCAGCCAGCATAATCAGCAACAGGGTGCTGACAAAAATGCTGTGACTTCCGGTTTCCGCCATGAGCTCGTCCTCTTCCTCCGCGGTGTTGCTTTGTTTCAGGGCATGCAGACCAAATAACAGAAACAGAATACCGACGAGCAGCGCCACTGCATTTTGCGGCACCCATTCTGCTATCGCGGCGCCAAGCAGAACCGCCAGTAGATTTAGCAGAGCAAAGGCTGCAATTGCCCCCAGCAATACCGGCCTGGCCCGATAGCGAGCCGCCAGCGCCATACACACCAGCTGACTCTTGTCGCCCATTTCGGCCAGGCCGATGAGTGAGAAGCTGGTTAGCAGGGTAGAGGGAAAGTTAGTCAGTGATGAAAGCACGGCGATTTAGCTTATGTTCCACAGGTCTTGAGTCAGGCGCTGCATAATATCAGCTGATGTATTGTTTTGTATGCGTTTTCAGCCTGTCTGCGCGATCGACTGATGCTAATTCTGCGGCTTTTTGAATAAACTGTGTGCTTCAACTTAGCCGTTATCTACAGGAGTTAACCATGCAACTTGTGAGTAAGGCCTTCAGACAGGGCGAGACGATTCCGGAACGCTATACCTTTGGCAAACAGGATGCGGAAACGCATGTGAGTTTGAGTGATAACCAGAACCCGGATCTGCAATGGCATGATCTGCCCGATGGCTGTCGTTCTCTGGTGTTGATCTGCCATGACCCGGATGTACCGACAGTCGGCGATGATGTGAACCAGGAAGGCAGAAGCGTCAGTGCCAGTCTGCCACGTGCGGACTTTTTTCACTGGGTGCTGGTCGACATCGACCCGGACTGTGGAGGCATTCAGGCTGCCCAGTATTCAGATGGTGTGACGCCAAAGGGTAAAGCGGGTCCGCAGAATGCAGACGGTACACGGTGTGGGGTGAATAATTATACCGACTGGTTCGCCGGGGATGCGGATATGGCTG
>JBFIID010000139.1:0-6859 GCA_041601415.1 Gammaproteobacteria bacterium | reverse complement strand
TGTTATGTCGAGGTAAAGAACGTCACCCTCGTCACCGACGGTGTGGCGCTGTTCCCGGACGCCGTCAGTCAACGCGGTACCAGGCATTTACGCGAACTGGCACGAATGGTAGCCAGCGGACATCGTGCGGTGATTTTCTATTGCGTACAGCGCCATGATGCATACCAGTGCCAGCCTGCCGATCATATCGACCACGAGTATGGCCAGACCCTGCGAGAGGTGATCGCAGCGGGCGTTGAAGCACTGGCTTATCGCGCACACGTCACACCGCAGGAAATTCGTCTGCTTAAATCGATACCCGTCGTCTGTCCCTGACGTAGCTAGCACTCAGATTTTTTTGATCCTGCCTTCAGCTTGCGTATGATGTGCGCCCTGCTTTCCCTGCATTGACACTATTTATTGGAGGCCAAATATGAACTGGAATATCTATTTATCCGGAGAAATACATAGCGACTGGCGTGAACGTATTGCCAGCGGTATAGAACAGGCAGGTTTGTCTGTGACGCTGTATTCTGCCAATACTGATCATGCCTCCAGTGATGACTGCGGTGATCATATTCTAGGCGCGGAAGAGACCCCCTTCTGGAAGGATCATAAAGCCGCCAGGATCAACTCGATCCGCATCAGCAGCCTGATCCAGAAGGCCGACATCGTAGTCGTTCGATTTGGTGATAAATACAAACAATGGAATGCTGCATTTGATGCCGGTTACGCTGCAGCCCTGGGTAAACCCATCATCACCCTGCATGACCCGGAACTAACCCACCCTCTGAAAGAGGTCGATGCCGCCGCACTCGCTGTCGCACAGAGCCCTGAGCAGGTGGTCGCTATCATTAAATACACCATTAATGCAGAGCTCGGCTAATTACCAGTCGCTCAGGCAACGATTATTCAGAAGTAACAAAGAGAGAATTCATTTGTCAGACTACCTGCCCGGACAACGCTGGATCAGCGATGCCGAACTCAAAATGGGACTGGGTACCGTCCTTACCGTTGAGCACCGCATGGTTACGATTCTGTTTCCCGCCAGCGGCGAGACACGCATTTACGCCAAACAGACGGCTCCCCTCACCCGTGTTTTATTTGTGGTCGGGGATACGGTAAGGAGTCACGATGGCCGTGATTTTTGCGTCAGCAGGGTCGAAGTCGAAGACGGATTAATGACCTATTTCGGCACGGATGCCGATGGTCAGGTGATTGAGTTACCCGAAGAATTACTGGACAACCAGCTCCAGTTAAACCGCCCATCTGAGCGACTTTTCAGTCGCCAGATTGATCCCGACAAGTGGTTTGAGCTGCGTTATCAAACAGCGCAGGAAGTAAACCGCCTGGCACATTCCGATCTACGTGGACTCACTGGTGCCCGAACCAGCCTCATCCCTCACCAACTGTATATCGCCCATGAAGTGGCTAACCGTTATGCCCCACGGGTTTTACTCGCAGATGAAGTCGGCCTGGGTAAAACCATTGAAGCCGGCTTGATCCTGCATCATCAATTACTCACCGAGCGCGCCCGACGCATCCTGATTGTGGTGCCTGAAACCCTCGTACATCAGTGGCTGGTTGAGATGTTGCGCCGTTTTAATCTCGGTTTCAGCATCTATGACGAAGAACGCTGTCTTGCACAGGAAGAAAGCAATGAGGGAGAAAACCCCTTTCATGCCGAACAACTCGTGCTCTGTAATCTTAAATTCCTGACTGACAACCCGGAACGGGTAAAACAGGCCATACAGGGTGATTGGGATCTGCTGGTGGTAGATGAGGCTCATCATCTGCAATGGTCAGAACAGGTGGTGAGTCAGGAATACAACATCATCGAGGCACTTGCCGCGCATACCAATGGGGTTCTTCTGTTAACAGCTACCCCCGAACAACTCGGTAAAGCCAGTCACTTTGCCCGTCTACGGTTGCTCGATCCCGACCGTTTCCCCAACTATGATGTCTTTATCAAGGAAGAGAACAGTTACGAACCGATTGCCGAGGCCGTGGAAAACCTGCTTTCAGGGCAGGCACTGAATCCTCAGGGTCTGGAGACCCTGCGTAATACCATCACCGAGGGAGATAACCAGCAAGCCCTGGATATACTCTCCGATCCGGGTTCTGACACAGCATCCCGGCAGAATGCCGCCCAGGAACTGGTAGAGCATTTACTCGACCGGCATGGCACAGGGCGTGTCCTGTTCCGTAATACCCGAACGGCCGTAAAGGGTTTCCCACAACGTAAATGTCATCCCTACCCCCTGCCGTTACCCTCTGCCTATAAGGATCTGCGCCAGTATGCAGTAGCCGAACCCGCTCTCTTACTGGCACCTGAATTACTCTACGAGGGTAGTGCGTCAACGGCGCATAAAAGCTGGATACAGGTAGATCCTCGCGTTGGCTGGTTGAGTGAAAAACTACAGGAACTCAAACAGGAAAAGGTCCTGGTGATTGCCGCCAGCGCACAAACCGCACTGGATCTGGCCAAACACCTGAAACGAAAAACAGGCCTGCATGCTGCGGTTTTCCACGAGGGACTGAGTATAGTTGAACGCGACAGGGCGGCCGCTTACTTCGCCGATCTGGAAAATGGTACCTCGGTACTTATCTGTTCGGAGATCGGTTCGGAGGGTCGTAATTTCCAGTTTGCGCATCACATGGTGTTATTTGATTTACCCCTCAACCCCGATTTACTTGAACAACGTATCGGTCGTCTGGATCGAATTGGCCAGTCACAAACCATACAGATCCACTTGCCTTATTTACAAAACAGCGCACAGGCAAGTCTGTACCACTGGTACCACACCGGTCTGAATGCCTTTGAACAAACCTGTCCTGCCGGGCACAGTGTGTTTATTCAGGTTGAGGAGATGTTACTCGCCGCCCTGCATCAGGATGAAGATGAGATTATCGATCTGATAGCCATCACACGTCGCCTGCATGATGAAATGAACGAAGCCCTGCAACGTGGTCGGGATCGCTTACTGGAATACAACTCCTGCCGGCCAACGATTGCCCAATCACTTAAACAACGCGCAGAATCGGAAGATAAGTCATCTACACTTCAGGATTTCATGGAAAGTATTTTCGACTGCTTCGGCATCAATCTTGAGGAACATGGCGAAAGTTGTTTCATTATTACACCCAGTGAACACATGCTCTCGCCCTTCCCCGGTCTGTCGGATGATGGCATGACAATCACCTACTCACGCGACACCGCCCTGAGTAATGAAGATGTACATTACCTTACCTGGGACCACCCAATGGTCAACAGCGCGATTGATATGGTACTTAGCAGTGAGCTTGGTAACAGTGCCGTTACAGCGGTGAAATACTCCGGCACATCACCCGGCACTCTAATGCTTGAATGTATCTATGTACTGGAGTCTTCTGCGAGTAATACACTACAACTGGGACGTTATCTGCCACCCGCAACCGTACGTGTACTGATCGATGAAAATAAAAAATTACATGGGGATACGCTTAGCCATCAACAGATCTGTGACAGACGCGCACATGTAGATAAGGAAACTGCGCGACGCGTGGTAGATGCCAAAGCCGATGATCTGCGTCGCCTACTCGACTCTGCCGAGAGCTTCGCCGCGACTCAGGCTCCAGCCATTATTACCCGCGCCAGGCAGCAATCTGCAATTACTCTTGGGCGCGAAATAAATCGACTGAAGGCCTTACAACAGGTTAATCCAAATGTACGTGATGAAGAACTGGATTATCTACACCAACAACTTAATGAACTGACCGATGCTCTCGCATCGGCCAGTCTGAGACTTGATGCTATCCGTGTCGTGGTGGCGACCTGAGTTTTATCAGGCAGCGCGGTTCTGACGACCTCTTCCACTGTCATTACGTGCCGCCTTGTTACCACGATTATCCCGGCTGGATGAATTAGCACTGCGCTTTCTACCGCCATCATTATTGGCTGGCTGGCGACGTTTATTCCGTCCCTGCGGCGGCTGCTTTCTGCCCTTTTGAATGGGTTCTGCACGGATTGACGGGTCTGGTTCAAAACCATCAATCACTTCTTTTCTGATCGAATTTTTAATCAGACGCTCAATATCTTTCAATGATCCCAGCTCATCGACACAGACCAGTGATACCGCCTCACCTTCCCTACCTGCTCTACCTGTACGGCCAATACGATGCACATAATCCTCTGCCACATTTGGCAGATCAAAATTCACCACGTGTGGCAGCATATCTATGTCCAGTCCACGCGCTGCTATATCTGTCGCAACCAGCACTCTGACTGTATTTCGTTTGAAATCTGCCAATGCCTTGGTACGAGCCGACTGGCTTTTATTGCCATGAATCGCGGTTGCACTGATACCCGAACGTGAGAGCTGCTCACTGAGTTTATTTGCTCCATGCTTGGTGCGCGTAAACACCAGTACCTGTTGCCAGTCCTGCGTCTTGATTAACTCTGTCAGTAATTCACGTTTGCGACTACGGTCAACGGGATGCACCACCTGCGCAACGGTCTCGGATGCGGTATTACGGCGTGCGACTTCAATACTGACGGGATTATTTAACAGATTGTCCGCAAGTTGTTTCATTTCGCTGGAGAAGGTCGCTGAAAACAACAGGTTCTGACGACGCTTCGGTAAGAGTGCAAGAATCTTTTTGATGTCATGAATGAAGCCCATGTCGAGCATGCGATCGGCTTCGTCTAGAACCAGTATTTCTACCTGGGAAAGATCCAGCGTCTTTTGTCCAACATGATCGAGTAACCGCCCCGGAGTAGCGACTAATACATCCACCCCTCTCTGAAGACGTGCGATCTGCGGGTTAATACTGACACCACCAAATATGACGGTAGAGCGCATTGATAGATAACGACCATATGCGCTGACGCTCTCGCCCACCTGTGCTGCCAGTTCACGTGTCGGAGTAATCACAAGCGCACGCACAGGACGTTGTTTCCCCGTTGTTGCGTTCTCAGACAGGCGCTGCAAAAGTGGCAAGGTAAATCCAGCGGTCTTACCTGTTCCTGTTTGCGCTCCTGCGAGTATATCCTTACCTTCCAGCACGACT
Source organism: Gammaproteobacteria bacterium (assembly GCA_041601415.1). GTDB lineage: Bacteria > Pseudomonadota > Gammaproteobacteria > JBFIID01 > JBFIID01 > JBFIID01. The sequence continues at coordinate 1,831 of JBFIID010000139.1, read as the reverse complement.
GGAATGGCCTTTTTCTGTATAGGGGTGGGTTCGCTGTATCCCTGATCTGAAACAGCACGCAGCAATGCAGCCGACAAGCCTAGGCTATCAAATGACATATGTATTTTCCTGGATCGGCCTAAATATACAGAACTTTGTTCCGGTTCGGTCTTAGGCAAGATGGTGTGTTTATGAGGCGTATCTAAGCGGAAACGCGATGCGGGAGCAGACCGAAGGGCACCCGGGAGGCAATAGTTTAACAGAGGAAATAGATTGCCGCCATGCAATTACCTTTAAACTCTCTGAAATATTCTTTTCACGCCCAATTGAATTATGATCCAACGCCAACTCGATATGCTTTAACGAACACCATTCAGGAGATTAAAAGATGTTTAAAACCAATGAATATTTCGACGGTAAGGTAAAGTCCATAGCATTCCAAACGGACACTTTACCGGCCACTGTTGGTGTTATGGCTGTTGGGGATTATGTCTTTAATACCGAGGCGGCAGAAACAATGACAGTCATCAGTGGTGCATTGACGGTTCGATTACCTGACCACCAGACAACACAAACATTCACAACAGGACAAAGCTTTGACGTACCCGCGAATAGTTCATTTGATGTACACGTTGAATGCGATACAGCCTATCTCTGTCTTTACGGCTAAACGGCTTTAATTAATCTCTATGGACACCCTGAACATTACTCCTTCACTCGAACTTCCACTCAGTGAAATTGAGATTAACGCGATTCGTGCCCAGGGCGCCGGCGGCCAGAATGTTAATAAGGTTTCCAGTGCTATTCATTTACGTTTCGATATTAATGCTTCTACACTGCCCGACAACTATAAGCAGGGCCTTTTTTCCAAAGCCGATCAACGCATCAACAAACAGGGGGTGCTGGTCATCAAGGCACAGCAATTCCGTACCCGCGAGGCTAATCTGCAAGATGCATTACAACGTCTGCAGGATTTGATTCTGTCTGCAGGCCAGGTCGCTCGCAAGCGAATCGCAACAAAACCCTCCCGTCGCTCAAAACAAAAACGACTTGATTCCAAGACTCAACACGGTAGAACCAAGGCACTGCGTGGGCGGGTTGTTTAACTAAGAAAATTACAGACAAAAAAAACCGCCTCGGCCAGAGGCGGTTAATATACTTGAAGGAGGTACTACTAGGTATTACAGGTACTACTTACTACTTAAGCAGCGACGGCTGTCTCAACGATGCCTTTCGCGTCTTCAACATAGGCCTTACCAATTTCAGCAACGGTGCTGCTACTGGCAACTACGTCTTCAACCAGACCCTTGGCAACTTCGTTCTGACCGGCATAGAAAGACTTCAGTCCAGCCAGATCAGACACAGCAGATGCGCTCTTCAGGGATTCAACACTTACCTTAACGCTCTTTTCAGCCAGGGCCAGGTTCAGTTCGGCCAGTTTTTCAATGTTGGCGATGGCCAGTTCGTTAAGGGCTTTAACAGGGGCAGAGAATTTTTCGAAGTTCATAATGTTCACCTAAATAATTAAATTGCGTTAAATAACTTTGTTGCAGTGCAATATACAGATCTCCATGTTGCGTTGCAACATATTTTTTATAAAAAATTAACTATTTTTCGTGTTTCCAACTATTCCTAATTAAATCAATAGATTAGCAGCAAACACTCATTCCTGTACCCTGGCGTTTAGATACGCTTCACTCTGCCCTGATGCTTCTCGATACCCTCTCTGAAGTCTTTTCAACGTCCAGGGATGAGGAAACCAACAGCAAAAAAAAACCGCCTCACACGGAGGCGGTTTTTTTACTACTAATCAATACCCGAAAAAAGTTCTCAGGTATTAAGGGCGTTACTT
>JBFIID010000138.1:0-6869 GCA_041601415.1 Gammaproteobacteria bacterium | reverse complement strand
CTTGAATAAGGCAAACACCATGGCGTAAAAATCCAGCCCCGGTTTCAGCATCAATACCGTGCGAGTGCCCTGGGTAATTCCGATTTCCTGCAGACCACGCGCCAGCACATCACTGATCTCATTGAGTTCGCGATAGCTGTATTGTTGCGCTAGATGAGGAATTACAACCGCCGGGGTATCCGGCTGTTGTGCTGCCATGCGTGGCAGGTGTGAAGCAATGTTGCTGGCATCCATGCTCATGTCTGAATGCTGTGTTTCTCCAGAAACGCCCTAATCTCCGGGATTACCTCGTTGGCGGCATCCTCCAGAATGTAATGCCCGGCGTCTTCATAACGATGTACTTCGGCCTGCGGAAAATAGTCCTGCCATTCACGTAAAAAATGATGATCGAAGACAAAGTCCTTCATGCCCCAGCAAATCAGCATCGGCACAGCAGCAAACTTGACCAGACTCTGCTGTACACCGGTAACAATGTCATAGGCCTGTTCATGCCTGGAGAGAGGTATGTCCTCAACGAATTTCCTGACCGCCAGACGATTATGCCAACTGTTATAGGGTGCGGTATAGGCCGCACCGACCGCAGCAGGCATCGGCTGGCGAGTGACACACTGCGTCACCGCACCTTTACTGAAGGCATTCAATCCCTGGTTCAATAGTGCACCGATGGCCGGGATTCGACTCAGCCTGATCTGCCACGGCAGAGACTTGCCTGCCGGCAGGTGAAACGCGCCGGTATTCAGAATCACCAGTCGTTTGATTCGATCGGGATGACGTGCCGCATAACCCATGCCGATCATCCCGCCCCAGTCATGCACGATGAGGGTAATGTTGTCGCCGAGTCCGAGTTGTTCGAGCAGGGCTTCAAGATCGTCGATGCGTTGTTCGAGCGTGAAGCGATAATCTGCTTCCACCGGCTTATCCGACAGACCCATGCCGATATGATCAGGCACGATGCAGCGATACTTATCGCTTAGAGCCAGCACCAGTTTGCGGTAGTAATAGGACCAGCTTGGATTGCCATGCACCATCACCAGGGGGTCGGCGGCACTATCCCCTTCGTCAAGATAGTGCATGCGCTGACCATTGGTCACAGCGTAATGAGGGTCGAAAGAATAATCGGGGAATTGCATGCTGTCTGTTCAGGTTGGTTTGCGTAACGACAGTTGTGCGAGCCGGATTTTTACCACTCCCAGCCCAGCATCAGGCAGTTAAGACCACTGCCGATACCCATGAAACTGACCTTGTCACCGGGTTTAAGAAACTCACGCTGCTCTGCGATGGCGGCGGTCATCGGCAAAGACACCGTGCCGATATTACCCAGATAGCGATAGGTACTGAAATCTTTTTCCGGATCAATACCCAGTTCCTTGAGAATCGTATCGCGGTGGCCTTCACCGACCTGGTGACAGATGACCTTATCAACCTGATCACGTGCCCAGCCCATCTTGCCCAGGAACGAACCCCAGGTACGCACGCCCAGTTTGGCGCCATGCTTTAACACCGACACGGAGTCGGTCGACATGAACTGGGTCAGTGCGGCGGGTAATTTTTCCGATGGCATTACGTTCGCCAGCAATGGTGGAATCTTCTGGCTGGTCATAATGTCTTTCATCGCGGAGGGCAGTACTTCCGGCTCCATCACCTGATCAATCGCAGCCAACAATTTATCCGGTGAAAACATCAGTTCACCGAGTGCCACGGGTGACAGGGTAATACCCCAACGACACAATCTGTGATGCTCGGGCGCGGACATATTGACCCCACCCAGCAGCTTATGCGTATTCGGATTATCGAACGATCCATCGGTCAGCAGCACCGCTGCGGCACCGGAACCACCCGTCAGGGTCGCCAGCGAGGTGGTGAACATGTCCATGGTTTTTTCTTCCAGCATGCGTTTGATCATGATCTCCACAATCTCGCGCGAGGTCTCGCAGGAGACCACCATGCCCGCCCGGATCTGTTTTAATTCAATGCGATTGGCGATATCGATGATGCCGTTCAGCATGCCCAGACAGGCGTTGGAAATATCATAGATATAGGCATCGTTTTTGATGCCCAGATGCGCGGCCACCGCACAGGCAGTGGCGGGTTCGAAATTCTCACGGCAGACGCCGGTATAGACCAGCACCTCGACGTCTTCGATATTCACATTGGACTGTTCGAGGGCCTTTTTCGCCGCTTCGGCTGCACCGGCAGAAAGTTCATGCCCCTCTTCCCACCAGCGACGTTCATGGATACCCGTCAGAGCCTCCAGCTGTCCTGGTGATATATGCAGGGCGTCATACATCGGCATGAGGCGGTTTTCGAGATCATCGGAGGTGACGACTACCGGAGGTAGTTCGTAGCCGATGGATTCCATGTGTACGCGAGAATATTTCATATCAGCCGTGCATTGTAAGGGTAAAATCAGTCATCTGATAGATAATTCGACCATCTACGGTCAAAAAGCCATCGGCAGTTAATTGTTTTTCTTGATCATTGATCGCTTTTATCACCGCCTGCACCGTGACCTTCTCATCTCTGGGAATAATCTGCCCGCGATAGATCCAGCTATGTGACTGATCCAGACCCAGCGACTGAAACACGACGCTCTCCGGGTCAATCTCAGCCTGCCAGCGCTCACAGGCAAACACCTTGAGCAGTTGCATGAAGGATTCCAGGCCCAGTGAACCGGGCCAGACGGGATCCTGATAGAAGTGTGCCTTGAAGAACCAGGCATCGGGTTTGACTGTGGCCGTACCACGGATAAAGCCCAGCCCGTGTGGCCCGCCATCGGCTACCAGGCAGTCCACCTGATCCACCATCCGCATCATGTCTGCGGGATAGGGTGCATGGTCCGGGTAGATAAAAGTGCGACTGCGCTGTTGTTCATCGGTGTTCGGTTCGTACGGTGTGACATCGCGGATGCCCACCTGATCGGCCAGCGCCTGTTTAGAGAAGAAACCGAAATAAGTATCACCCTTATACACAACACCCGCGCTACAACGGGTTTCCATGTCGAAATTCTGGATGATCATGCCGCCTGACTGGGAGACACTGGTGATTTTGATGCGGGTGGTAAGGGTACCCGTCTCAGCGGTGACAGGCAGAAGTTGTCTGCCCTTACCGCCCAGATTTCGGAATGACAGATCCTGATCGCTGGTCAGGGCCGATCCCAGATAACCGGCCAGCCAACCACAGGGTTGCAGGGCAATCTCGAGCAGAATCGCAAATGGCATGCGTGGCTGCCGGTCTTCGCTGAAATACCAGGCATCGTTCGGCACATCATATTCACCCTCAATTATTCCGCCCGCCTTTAATACCCATGGCTGACAATCTTCGATCAGGCTGATGCGATCCAGAAACTGATAAGGAGGCCCCGGTAGTCGCGCAATCACCCGCTCTTCATCAAAGACCCGATAGCGGTCACCGAAGGCCTCCGATGGCTTGCCGCGTGCAAAGGCATAGATGGAATCGAAATCAAATAATACGGGGCGTGCTGTTTCGACCTCACGAACTGGACTGGCCTGCTGCCAGCAGGCGGTGATATCGCTCAGGGTCAGCCCGGACAATTGCACTGACATGTTATTCATCTGCACGATGGCGCGGCCATCCGCCGACATCAAGGCATCGGCCAATACATACGGTGTCTGTTCGGCACCGCGATAGCCTATCTCCTTCAGGGTAATCCGGTATTGCACTTTCTGTGTCGAGGCCAGCACCTGGCCACGACATTTGAGTTGTGAAACCTCGCCGGGGATCGGTTCATAGACGACCTGATCCTGTTCGCCGACCCAGCCCATGCGCAGTAGATAAACCCGCAGGGTATGCAAACAGCATTCATACATGAGAGTGCCGGGCATCACCTGATCATCCGAGAAGTGACAGGTCAGAAACCAGTCATCGGGATGAATATCGGCCTCACCGGTGATCTCTCCCAGACCAAAGCGTCCGGCCTCGGGATCGAGTTGTAGAATCCGGTGTACCAGGGTCATCCGCCCACCAGGCAGCCCCACCGCACGCCTGAGAGGCAGATCAGCAAAGGCCTCCCCGAAACAGCCAACCAGATCGCCTTTGCGCAGGGCATTCAATTGCGCGTCGCTGTAACTGGCTTTCTGCATGGGTACCAGGTCTCGCCAGCGCTCATCACGTTTACCCGGCTGTGGTCGTTTTTCCAGCGCAGTCTGGACGATGCCCTTACCGGCATCCAGCTCGGCCTGGGTAAAGAAACCGGCACAGCCCTCGGTCATGCTGAGCAACGGTTTGCCATTCACCGTGCCTTCGAAATTAAAGCGGAATAGCCAGGTGTTGTCCTGACGGAAGAAATGATCGATGTGGATATCGTAGTGAATGGTCTGCCCCGGACGCGGCAATTCATCATAGAAGGTGATCTTCGCATCGAGTAGACGGTAGACCGCCTGCCCTTTGGTAATGTGATCAATCCCCAGATAACCGGAGAGGAATAGATCGGCCTGCCCGGCTTCAACCGCAATACAGGTCGGGATTCGCCCACCATCCAGATACCAGGCACCGGGCAGCACGTCATGTTCCGTGACCACCCGCCCGGATCCCATGGAACAGGGCTCGCCTTCCAGCGCCATAATTCTATCCACCAGCATCAGGGGCTCATCGGGGAGTCGCACGCGGGTTGGGTAACTATCTACTTCGGCAAACTGCTCACCCAGCACCTTGGCGATCGAACCTATTGCTATCTCCATACAGGCCGCGCGATCGAACACCGCCGCTTTGTCTTGCGCGCTCACGACTGGCGGCGGTGCTACGGAGGGTGCGCCTGACGGCACAAGTTCAGGGTTGCCCTGCAATAAACCCATTTGCATTGACAGAGCCTGACCCAGGGTCTCGTTCATGCCGTTCGAAACACGCAGGAAAACCTCCTGCGCCTCGGCACGTGCCTGCTCGGTGATCTGCATCTGTTCGATCAGCGGCTGCATACTGATACCCGTTAGCGGGGATTGCGTTACTGCGTGTGAATGTGCTGACAATGGAACATCCCTGTTCTGTTTTACCTCTGCTTTGGGTGCCTCCGCGCTGCTCTCTAGCGGCGTCTGGCGATGCACTGGTATGGCCGGTAGATTAAACGCCTTACCACCGGTGTTGACTGTTATCTCCGGCCCACTGTCTGTCTGTTCTGAGCTGTGTGTCTGCCGGGCGAAACAATTCTGCGCATCGATATCCACATGCTCGGCATGCAATTGCGCCAACAGATGCAGCAGGTTGGTCACATTGTCCTGCCGTTTTACACACACGGCACGCGCCACATGTGGTCGGTCGGAGAGGATGCGATCGATCATGCGGGTACAGGAATTACCTGGCCCCATCTCAATAAATATTCGGACCCCATCGGCATACGCGGCATTGATGACCTTGGTGTAATCAAAGTGTTCAAGCGCCTGACCGACGATCGAATCTGCCGCGCTGTCACGCGTAACCTCATAGGCGCGCCCCAGAATGCCGCTGTAGAAATCCACACCCTGCGGCGGTCGGGTCTCAAACAAATGCAGATCGCGATACGGTTTTTTCACCGCTTCGGCGACTTCGCAATGAACGGTGGTGACACCTTCCAGTGGATGCAGGCCACAGGCCAGTTCGTTAACCAGTGCCAGCACGGCCTCTCGATCACCACCGACGACACATTCGTCCTGGGTATTCACGATCAGCAGGTAAGCGCGGGGATGCTTCGGCAGAGCCGCTTCGACCTCGGCCACGGAACGATTCACCACACCAATCATCCAGTCCACCGACTCGCCGTCGGCCAGTCCCCAATGTTGTCTCACTGCCTCGCAGGGCCCCGCCAGATCACGGGTGAACAGCGGTGTGTCGCGCATGCGTTGTAACATTTCATCGCGATCACGCCAGGTTCGGGTAGAAAACAAACCGGCCGTTTCGCCCAGACTGTAACCAATGATGGCATCGGGCGAGAGGCCGAAACCGGCCAGCAGATCGGTCACCATGGTTCCCAGCCAGACCTGACCGAAGATAACGTCTTCATGACTCAACTCGGCGTCGGAACTGCCCAGCCAGAAACGACCGTCGGCAAACTGTGCGGCAAGACTTAGATTCTCAGTTTCCTGTCGTTGCAGGGCCATTGGCCACTGGCACGCCAGATCCAGTCCCATCTGATGAAAATGATTACCCGAACCGGGATACACGAAAGCCACCTTGCCCGCTCCACCAGGTGCTTCCGGTGTGTAATAAATGCCGTCACTGGCACTGGCTTTATTATTTTCGATACAGTGCCCGGCGGCTGTCAGCGCGGCGCTTAACTGCTCTTTGCTGGCGACCACGATACTCAGCCAGGCATCATCGTTCTGCCCTTCAGGTTGTTGCTGATGCCACGCGTCGGCCAGTGCCTGCTGGTCGCCAGCAGCTGTTATCCGTTTTTTCAGGCTACCTAGCTGTTGCATCAGCCCGGCTTTGTCAGGCGCAGCGAACAGGAACAAACTTTCAGACGTCGCTTTCTGATATGTCTCCGCTGGAGTCTCTGCCTGCTGCAGAATCGCATGCTGGGTATTACCATCAATACTGATCGCGGCGACGGCCGCCTGACGCGGACCAGCGACACGGTCGTGTAACCAGTATTGTGAACGCGACAGTGCGACCAGCCGGGTATTCCCGGACAATTCCTGTCTGTCCTGCTGATGACCTCGAAGCGCTGGCAGCACACGATGATGCAAACACAGACTGGCGCGGGCAACCGAGGCCAGGCCAGCCGCAGCACCGGTATGTCCAATATCCGACTTAACACTGCTGATCACCCGTGGGCTGGTATTCAGGGTATCGGCCATGCAAGCACGCAGTGCCACGGCCTCCATCTGATCCTCGGCCGGATGACCACTACCGTGGGTTTCGAGCAGCTGAATTTTTTCCAG
>JBFIID010000137.1:0-6892 GCA_041601415.1 Gammaproteobacteria bacterium | reverse complement strand
TTCACCTATGTGATGGGCATCATGATCGGCCCCGCGTCGGGTCGCATCAGTAATCGCTTCGGAAATGGCAACACCCTGATGGCCGGCTCCTTGATATTGGCTGTTTCACTGTTGCTACTGTTACTGCCTTCCCTGATTGCCATCGTAATTAGTCTGGTCGGTATCTGCGCAGGCTTTTTTACCATCCATGCAGCAGCCGTTGGTGGGCTAAATAAAAAACTGTCACACGGTCATGGCCGCGCCAATGCACTGTACGTGCTGTTTTATTATCTGGGAGGATGGATCAGTATCAGCTGGTCTGGCTTACTCTATCAGTCGTCTGGCTGGAATGCGGTCATTTATTCTGCCCTGCTGACCACGAGTCTTCCCTTTGTGATCGGACTTCTGGAACGACGACACGCACGTCGTCAGGTTTGATTCGGGTGTCGCTGGAAATTCTTTAATCTAGAGTTCACCCGGGTCGGGGTCGACGATCCTGGCCGCGAAACTTGCATACGCCGCACCCACTTCCTTCGCCATACTATCGGGATAGAGTCGAAGATCACCGTTTAGCAGGGCACTCACCAGGCCTTCTCCTACCAGCGATGGCGGTTCGGCAATATCCGCAACACCGCCCTGTACTGCCATGTCAGTGGCGATCGGTCCGGGATGAACACTGACAACCTGTGTCCCCTGTTCAGCCAGTTGTTCCCGTAGTGCCTGCGTCAGGGAACAGGCCGCTGCCTTGGACGCCGAATAGGTCGCAAAGGGGGTAAAACTGCGCAACGAAGCGACTGAATTAACTTGCACAAAGGCCCCGCCTGCATTGGCCTTAAGCACCGGGGCAAAGGCCTGCGCCATATGGATCAAACCAAACACATTGACCTTGAGTTCGATTTCAAAGGCGCTGATCGCCTCACTACTCAGGGGTGTCGCCTTCTTTAGTACGCCGGCATTATTGACCACCACCTCGACATCACTGGCGATGGCTGCCGCCGCATAAATACTCTCCGGCTTCTCAAGATCTATATGGAGTGGCTGTAGCCGCGTCCCATACTCTTCAACAAGGTCTGCGGCAGTGCCGAGATCCCTGACCGCTGCGTAGACCTTCGCGGCGCCATGCTGCATAAAAGCATCGACGATAGCGCGACCAATTCCCCGGTTTGCGCCTGTAACCAGCGCAGTTCTGCCATTAATGTCTATTCCCATGCGGTTCGGACTCAGTGTACCTGACGACTTACCTCGGCACCTTCAGGCGGCGCCTCAACTTCGGCGGCAAGGGGAAGTTCATCATCGGCCATCACTACGGTTGGGGTGTCTTCGTCGGTAAGCGGTTCATCCGCACAGGTTGCCGGGTCTCTATCATTTTCCAGTTCTGTCTGAGCCGCATGTTGTTCGGCCAGCACATCATCGATATTAACGTCGACTTCTTCGACAGCGGCCTGTTGTTCTTCAGGTTCCGCGTCCGCATCATTACTGGCATCCTGAACAGCGACTTCCTCAGCTTCTTCTGTTGCTTCTGGCTCTTCGCTGATGTCTGCTGCTTCTATGAGCAGGCCGGAACTGGACATATCTGCCTGCAGTTGCTTAACCTCTTCGGAACACAGGGTGTCGGCACCCTCGGCCATGTGTTTGTAGACATCACGATATTGATCGGTCAGGTTTTTGAACAGTTCAGCTGTCTGTACGAAGTGTGAATCAACCTTTTCGCGGTATTCCTTCTCCTCCTGCTTCATACTTTCAATAATCTTGCCCTTTTCCTCGGAGGATGAGCCATTCAGATAGAAATACACCAGAATGCCGCCGCCCAGCGTGCCGAAAATAAATGCCATTACGATGCCAAGTATCATGGTTGAAACCCTTTGTTAGAAACATTTGTTGTCGAGTGTAGCGGCAATTCTACCAACATCGTGAGACATTTCCGCAGCTGAAAACCAGACATAAGTCTGGATCCTCGGCATCTTGTGGCATGGCCTGTAAGCTGTGGCGGGGTCTCAGCCCTGTTTTGGTCGAAACGCCTTAATCACCTGCTCATTGGTCTCGATCCGCGCCGCCTCGATGAGATCCAGGCAATAGGGCACCGCCGGAAACACGGCATCGAGGCATTCACGAATGGATTTTGGCTTGCCCGGCAGGTTGATGATCAGGGCGCGATTACGAATCCCCGCCGTCTGTCTCGACAGGATCGCCGTCGGCACGTATTGCAGGCTCACCTGTCTCATCAATTCACCAAAACCCGGTAGCATCTTCTGACAGACGGCTTCGGTAGCCTCAGGTGTGACATCACGCAGTGCGGGGCCAGTTCCGCCGGTCGTCACTATCAGCGAACATCCAGCCTCTTCCAGCTCAATCAGCTGGCGTTCGATCTCTGCCTGTTCATCAGCAACCACACGGTACTCTTCCTCCCAGGGGCTGAGCAGATAGTCCCTGAGTGTCTGGCGAATGGCATCACCCGAGATATCCTCATAGATTCCGGCGCTGGCGCGATCCGAGCTGGTTAAAATACCAATTTTTAATTTCATATTTCCTGATCCAGAAACTTAGCGAAGTGATTTTCAGGCCGTATACTCAGGGATTGACGAATAAAAATCGACGATCTGTATCAGCAAAAAGAGATTTCAGGATGACCTGTGAGTGCGAGAAGCTGGCAAATCAGCTTAAACAGAAAAATGTACTGATCAGTCTATTGGTCATTAACGCTGTGATGTTTTTTGTGGAATTATTTTTTGGTCTGCTGAGTGAATCCACCGCTCTCATCGCTGACTCACTCGACATGCTTGCCGATGCCGCCGTCTATGGTGTTGGCCTGTATGCCGTCGGCAGACCCGCGTTAGTCAGAATTCGATCGGCACAATTCAGCGGTGTACTGGAAACCCTGCTCGGCATCGGTGTGCTGCTGGATGTAGGCCGTCGCTTCATCTGGGGCAGTGAGCCGGAATCCCTGTTGATGATCATCATTGGCCTGCTTGCCCTGGCCGCCAATATTGCCTGTCTGATGCTGATTACAAAACACAAGGATGACGGTATCCATATGCGCGCTAGCTGGATTTTTTCAAAAAACGATGTGATCGCGAACCTGGGGATCATTGCGGGCGGCATTCTGGTCGCTGTCAGCGGATCACGCTACCCGGATCTCATCATCGGGGTCATTATTTCGGCGGTGGTCGTCCGAGGTGGTGTGCAGATCTGGCGGGAATCAGCGACGGAACTGAAGACCTTGTCCAGACCGTCTTTAGAGTTAAGCTGACATCGAGCAGATCAGCGCTTACACACCGGTTGAAGGGCTTTTGCTACACTTGAACGATTTCTAAACTGACACATTATGGGAGAGCGCACCGATGGGAACACAGAGACACGGCCTGATCTGGCTGTTTACCCTGGCCAATACCGGCCTCCTCATTTACCTGTTTTTCAGTTATCAACCTGGCGCAAGCAGCGTCGACCAACAGGCCATCGAGACGATACCTAATCTGGTCGGGACCTGGACCGGGAGTAATCAGACCGTGTCAGATCTGAAGGGTTATAAATACTGGGGTGAAAAAACCGTATACATCACCGAGCAGGAAGATCGCCGCTTTCGTGGTCATTTCACCTACCCCGATGGCACCAAGAATTTCTTTGGCGTGATCTATCCGGATAACCGCTCCTTTACCTGGGTTGCCTCAAACAGTCGTGGTTATAACCATGGCCGGATTCTCGACGGGGATAAGATTGGTGCCTGTTACGTAGAAGCCTGGGAGCAGGCGACGGCTGGATGTGCTGAACTGCAACGCACCGGCGAGGCCCCCAAGGCGGCACCTGAACCGGTAGTCACTTATTAACATGCAGCTGCCAGACACATGTCTGGCAGCGTATTCAAACGATTAAATATCAGAAGGGGTTCCAGGTCTTTTTCTTGCTGTAGCGCACATAACCCACATTCACACCACCACGCAGGCCTACGCCGACGCGCATCGGCGCGAGAATAATATTATCCGACTGGTGATAATTCACCCCGACGCCACCGATGTAGTAAAAACTACCCTCGACAGCGGGGAAACGCTGATAAATCACATCGAAGGAAGGCAGGTTATAGACCAGAGTAAATACCTTGGAGTAATTACCGCCGGCATCAAAACCGATTGAAGGTCCTGTCCAGTAGATCTTGCTAGAACCAACCCCCTTGATGATCAGGTTGCCTTCGCCATAGCGCGCACCAATACCTATCGCACCACTTCCCTCTTCACCCTTTATAAAGGCGTTCGGTCGCCCTCGTTCCTTGAAGATTTTTTCCACCACATCGGCGATACCCTCTGCCCCGGCACCGAAAAATTCTCCTGCCTCTTTAACAATGTCAGTCTTGTCGTAGGTCTGAGTCGTCGTGTCTTCCTGTGCCTGAGATGCCAACGGTGTGGCCAGCAGACTCATTATCAAAAACAGTTTGAGAAATTCGTTTTTCATCGCGCGTAACATCCATAGCTAAAAACAGATAGAATTATATACACAGAGAGCATGGTAGAAGACAGTGTTTATGCCTACTCTATCACTGCCTGATGGCCGGTCTGATAATGTATTTAAAGCTTTACATTATGCCCTCAAGCCCAGTGCTTCTGTAGACTTTACCATCGATCAACGGACACCCATTGCGTTCACCAGAACCGCAGGACTGACTATGACCCTCACTACACCCGGACTGTTATTCCCTGCCATCTCGCTGTTATTGCTGGCCTATACCAATCGATTTCTGGTACTCGCCCAGTTGATCAGACAGCTGTGTAGCAATATTGAAGACCACCGCAGTGAAGTGGTTATGAAGCAGATCAAGAGTCTTAAGAAGCGTATTTCGCTGATTAAAAGTATGCAGATTTACGGCATCCTGAGTTTTCTACTCTGCACCATCGCCATGTTCGCATTGTTCATTGATTACGAGATGCCGGGCAAGGTGTTTTTCGGCTTAAGCATCATTTCGCTGTCGATTTCCCTGATCCTGTCGCTGTGGGAGATTATCATTTCTACCAATGCCCTGAATCTGGAGCTGGAAGGCCTGGAAAAGAAGAAGTGATTATTCTTAATCTGAACCGGGCCGGCCTGATTACCACTCATCGATCAGCATAATGTGTAGATTGCGTGGCCCATGCGCGCCTAGCTGAATCACCTGCTCGATGTCGGCGGTACGTGAAGGGCCGGTGATGAAATTCACCGTGCGCGGTAACCCACCCTCTCTCAAAATAGCAGCAAACACATCTTCCTTGGTACCCAGTAGACGTTCACAGGGCAATAGCACCAGATGATGATCGGGCAAATAATTCAGCGTCGTCGGTGCCTCTGCTGAAGAACACATGACGATGCTTCCAGACTCCAGCACCCCCGCCGTGGCAACACCCAGACTGGCCGACATCTCCGCCCGGATCGCATCTGCACAAAGCTGCAACGTGCCCCAGTCCAGCCCGGAAAGTTCATTCCCGGGACTCAGATGAATTTCTGCAGTCAGCCCCTGAGCCTGCAGGTAGCCAAGCACCGCGGCCGGAACAGCCTGACGATTACTCAGCCGTTGAACCGAGGCAAATGCCGCTTTGGCCGTCTTCGTAAAATGCTCGATCGCCTCTTCACCTGACAGCTTGATGCTGTCATCCAGACCGGGCTGTTGTCGTGCAAACACCGGTGCTTCAATGGGTGTCTCGGCGTCACCGCGTACCGCTCTGCGAATCGTTTCAAGGATCTGATCACGTGATTCGCTCATCGGTTTTCACCCTTATCCTGCTGACGTTTGTATTGCTGCAGAAAGGTATCGCCCTCCGGTGCCATCATATCGCGGTGCCCCGTCCAGCCCGAATCCAGTGGGATTTTTTTGATCACACCATCGCGACCCAACAAACCCAGGGCCTTGACGGCTAGCCGCGTGGCCAGTCGATACCAGCCTGGATGACGGCTTAACAGCCCCCAGACACCCAGGCCGGCGCGTGTTTTCCACGACACCAGCCCTTTTCCATACTGCCGAATGCGCAGTGAACGTAATAGCGAAGGCAACGGAATTTTTACCGGACAGACCGATGCGCAGCGACCATTCAGGGTACAGGCATTGGGTAACTCGGTCGCATTCTCCAGACCGATTGTGGAAGGGGTCAGGATCGAGCCCATCGGCCCCGGATAGACCCAGCCGTAGGCATGCCCACCAATCGATGTATAGACAGGACAATGATTCATGCAGGCACCGCAGCGAATGCAACGTAACATCGGACGCAGTTCCGAACTCAGCATCTCGGTGCGATGGTTATCGATGAGCACCACATGATATTCATCCGGGCCGGTCTGATCCGGTTTACGTTTCGGCCCGGTAAAGAAGGTCGAATACGTTTCTGTGTCCTGCCCGGTGGCGCTGCGCGCCAGAAGGCGCAACAGCAGTGAGGCATCTTCCAGTTTGGGCACCACCTTTTCGATCCCGGCGGTGACGATATGCACACGGGGAAGACAACTGGACAAATCACCATTGCCTTCATTGGTGACGATCACACTGCTGCCGGTTTCGGCGATTAGAAAGTTTGCACCGGTGATTCCCACATCGGCGGCAAGAAACTTCTCACGCATGATCCTGCGTGCCTCATTGACCATGTCCGGTATTTCCGTGAGCCGCTCGTCACAACCGTACTGCTGATGATTCTGATAAAACAGATCCGAGATCTGTTCTTTGGTTTTATGTACCGCCGGCACGATGATATGACTGGGGGGCTCCTTGGCGAGTTGAATGATGTATTCACCCAGATCGGTTTCCACAACGTCGATGCCGTTCTCTTCGAGCACCTCATTAACACCGATTTCTTCACCGGCCATGGACTTGCCCTTGACCACCGAGCGGGCATCAACCTGCTGACAGATGGAAAGGATTATCTGCTGTGCCTCGGCGGCATCACGCGCCCAGTGTACCTGACCACCACTC
>JBFIID010000136.1:0-6893 GCA_041601415.1 Gammaproteobacteria bacterium | reverse complement strand
GACAATCCACCACGCCCTGCGCGATCTACCGAAATTACCCTCAAACATCCGCAAGGTTTCTGCCCGCGAATTAATCAAACTTGTGCCACTGTTTTCAGGTCTCTCGGAAACCGCTCTGGAAAAACTCGCGCAACGCGCCCAAAGCGTAACCTTCCTGCCCGGAGACATTATTATTGGCGAGAATGATCGCGGTGACGCCCTCTATATCATCACCCACGGCAAGGTCAATGTCTTCAAAAATATCGATGCTGAGGAACGCCTGGTCGCCGAGCTCGGAGAAGGCGCATTCTTCGGTGAAACCGCGTTGCTGGGAGACCACGTCAGAACTGCTACGGTGAAGACGGTATCCACCACCATCCTCTTGCGTCTGAAAGAAAGAGACGTGAATGAACTGGCAGAACAGGACCCAGAGGTTCGCATTAAGCTGCAAACCGTGAATGAATCACGAAAAAAGGATGATCTCGATCAAACAAACCACTGATATACACCGCCCCATAAGACTCTGAGTTAAAGGTATTAATAAGTATAGGCGACACTATAGGGACTTCAGTAAGTCAGCCACCTGTACCAAAGTCACGTGTTTCACGTTTCGCAGGGGCGTAATATTAATTTACTCTCATGGATCGGGCAGTGCCCTATGGTTGTTGATCAAGAGCATCAGAGTATGGCTATCTCGAAAGGACACACAGTGGTCTCGGAAACAGAGAAAACCCTTAACTTCGCACTGGAAGCCATCAGTGAAGGCTTGTGGGACTGGGATCTTCGTAACAACAAAGTGAACCGAAGTGTTGGCTGGTATCGCATGCTTGGTTATCCAGCCGATAGCCTGCCGCAGACCATAGACGTGTGGAAGCAGGCTATCCACCCGGACGATAAGAATCGCGTCGAAAAAATTTTAGATGCCTACATGAACGGGGAATCTGATCAGTATCAGGCAATCTACCGTTGCCGGAAACAGGACGGTGGTTATCTATGGGTTCAGGATACGGGTCGATATGTTGAGTTTGATGAAGCCGAATCACCCGTACGCATGATAGGCGTACAGACAAATATTGATGATATGTATACCACCAGACAGGAACTCTCAAGACAATCGAAAGCGTTGAGTGAACTCAACGCCGATGTGGAGCGTCTGGTTGAAAAGCGCACCGCAGAACTCAGGGAACTGAATGAACAGCTAAGACTTGAGCTAAAAGAAGCCTCGCGCATGGCCCTGAGTGATGAACTCACCGGCATCGCCAGTCGGCGTCGGTTTGAAGACCTGCTGCACCAGGAAATCAGACGCGTGCAGCGCTCACGTAGCCCAACGTCTCTCCTCATGTTATCTGTCGATGGCTTCACGCTTATTAACCAGACCTACGGCTATCAATCTGGCGATGAAACCCTGATTCAGGTCAGTCAGTCAATCAAGACTGGGTTGCGACAAATAGACTCATTTGGCCGCTGGCAGACCGACGTATTTGGTGTGCTGCTGCCCGACAGCAATCTGCAACAGGCCATTGTCGTCGCTCATCGCATTCGGGAACGGATCAACCAGATCGATCATGAACAGGGTCTGAAGATCACCGTCAGCATCGGTCTGACGCAGTATATTCCAGACGAAGACGCCCGCGATTTCATCCACCGTGCCGACGACTACATGCTCCTGTCGCAGGCTAAAAAAGACAGCATTACCAGTAGCAGTAGTCAGACAAAGACCCCCTGAGCCTGACCACCGATCACACCCGCCTGTCTCCGGATTGTCAGCCCGTAAATCCGACAATGGTCGAATAGGCACAGCAATCCAAACTTCATTTAATGGACGACCGGTATCCTGAACACAGGAACGGATTACATATAATAACAATTCAATGCGTCACACTGCATCGGCAAAGCATAGCCAGCCAGGAGGCGTCATCAAACGAAACAACACTCGAAACATGATTCTCTAGAGCAGGTGAAATTATGGGTAACTACGATGATGTATACACCAGGTCACTAAATGACCCGGATGGTTTTTGGGGAGAACTTGCACAAGATCTGGTATGGGATAAACCCTGGGATAAGGTAGTCGACGATTCCAACGCACCTTTCTACAAATGGTTCACGGGTGGCAAACTCAATACCTGTTACAACGCACTCGACGTGCATGTCGAAAACGGTCGTGGTGATCAAAAAGCCCTGATCTACGATAGCCCCGTCACTGGTACAAAAAAATCCTTTACCTATACCGAGCTGCGCGATGAAGTCGCGCGCGTAGCGGGAGCCCTGCAGTCACAGGGTGTTGTGAAAGGTGATCGTGTGATCATTTATATGCCGATGATCCCTGAAGCCGTGATGGCAATGCTGGCCTGTGCCCGTATCGGTGCCATACATTCAGTCGTATTCGGCGGTTTCGCTGCCAATGAACTGGCCACCCGTATCGACGACGCAAAACCCAAGGTGATTATGGGTGCCTCATGCGGCATTGAAGGTAGCCGGGTCATCCTTTATAAGCCACTGCTCGACAAGGCTATAGAACTCTCAAGCCACAAACCCGATCACACCCTGATCCTGCAGCGTCCACAGGCCGAGGCCATGATGACTGCCGGGCGTGATATGGACTGGGCAGAGGCCTGCGCTAGCGCCACCCCGGCGGAATGTGTCTCGGTAGAGGCTACTGACCCGCTCTATATCCTGTATACCTCGGGTACCACCGGCAACCCCAAAGGCGTGGTTCGCGATAATGGCGGACACGCGGTCGCCCTCAAGTGGTCCATGAGCAGTATCTATAACATGGAGCCCGGTGAAGTCTTCTGGGCGGCCTCCGACGTGGGCTGGGTGGTTGGCCACTCCTACATCGTCTATGCACCACTGCTGAAAGGCTGCACCACACTGGTGTATGAAGGCAAGCCCGTGGGCACACCGGATCCCGGCGCCTTCTGGCGAGTCATAGAAGAACACAATGTCGCCGTGCTGTTCACCGCGCCGACCGCCTTCCGCGCCATCAAGAAAGAAGATGCGGATGGCGACTACATTGGTAAATACGATCTTTCCAACTTCCGAGCCCTGTATCTGGCCGGAGAACGCTGCGATCCAGACACCCTGCACTGGGCACAGGACAAACTCGGCGTACCCGTAATTGATCACTGGTGGCAGACCGAAACCGGCTGGGCGATTGCCGCAAACTGCATGGGCATCGAAGAAATGGAAGTCCGTGCTGGCTCACCTACCGTGGCCGTACCAGGCTACAACGTACAGGTACTCGACGAAGCGGGTGATGAAGTTGCACGCGGCGACATGGGTAACATCGTGGTGAAACTTCCCCTGCCCCCGGGCTGTATGCAGACCCTGTGGCAGAATCAGGATCGTTTCCATTCGTCCTATCTCAGCACCTATGACGGTTACTATCTGACCGGTGATGCGGGCTACATCGATGCCGACAACTATGTCTACATCATGAGCCGTGTGGATGACGTGATTAACGTCGCCGGACACCGTCTGTCAACCGGCGCAATGGAAGAAATCCTCGCCTCACACCCGGACGTGGCCGAATGTGCCGTGATTGGTGTTGCCGATCAGCTGAAAGGACAATTACCCGTCGGACTGGTGGTACTCACCTCTGGTGTGAATCGGGATGATGATGAAATCAATAAGGAACTGGTCGGACTGGTTCGCGAAAAACTCGGCCCGGTGGCTGCCTTCAAGATTGTGAAGGTAGTACAGCGTCTACCCAAGACGCGTTCAGGCAAGGTTCTGCGTGCAACCATGCGCCAGATAGCAGACGGCGTAGAAGTTAAAGTACCAGCGACTATTGATGACCCGGCGATTCTGGATGAAATCACCGATGGTTTAGCTACCCTGGGTTACCCGCACAAGTAACCTGCATCCGACAACTCTTCGACATGGGTCTATCCCGGTAAAAACACCTGATTGCTCCTAGGTTCTGCAGGTGACCTCCGGACGGGATAGGCCCCTTTTTTTGTCTGAGTTAATGTGCGCTTGGGATTAGCGTATCGGGAATGCGTCATTACTGTTCCCCAATACCCCACAACCTATCTCCTAACCCCTACACTCCATTTCCACTCCCCTGCCTTTTAATGCGGGACAGAATGACAGTTTTCGCAGATATACACCGAGAACGCCACCTTGTCGTGGCACACCCCACAATATTTGCCGGCAAAGATTTTGTTCATATCAATCTGATGTGCGCCTTCCTTGCGTTTGAAAATTGCATCGTGACAGTTTGAACAGGCCAGCCATTTGGTATGCGAGAGATGCGGGAAGCGCACATAATCCATGCCGCGTGTCTCTTTCATAATAATATCCAGATCCAGTAATTCGGGTTTGCCCGTACCGGGTACATTCGAACGGGGCTTCACCAGTTTTTCATTGATCGCCACCATCCAGTCCACTTCACCGATGCGATTGGTTGGGAAGCCCTTCAGCGATTCATTTGCTTTCTGGATCAAGTCATAGGAATCATTGTCCGGGTCATAAAGACGATTCTGCCCCGATATCTCATGCCCACTGCGGTAAGTCTGTTTTCTCTTCGGCAACGGTGGGGGCGCTTTGACTGCAGCTTGTCTGGGTTTTACCGGCTTGCTAACAGCCGCCGGTTCAGGCGCCGCAACCACCTCGGGCTTTCTTAACTTTTCGGCCGCCTCCTGTGCCTGCTGCTCACGCTGTTTCTGTTCAAGCTCTATGACCATCTGCTCGTAACGCAACAGGGCATCATTACGTTGTCTGCTTTTCTCCAGCTCCAGTGCAGCAGCGGCTTCACGCTGTTTTACAGGGTCGACCTCAGGTTCAGGTGCCCTGACGGTCTCCGCCGGTGTACAGGCCACAATCAAAGCCAGTACCACAGAGAATACAACAGCGCTATAAGTGCCCTTAATAAGTATTGGCCGTTTCATCATATTCTTAAAATTCCTCATACCAGGTACAGGATTACGGCATAACGCGCGATCTTACCCACGGCAATAAACAACAATGCGGTCAACCAGTGAATACGCAACCAACCGGCAGCCACACAAAGCGGATCACCTGCTACCGGCACCCATGATAGTAACAACACAGGTGCGCCCCATTTTCTGAGCCGGCTAATCGCCTTTTTGTGTACCTCTTTGTCAGGCACCAGGTGTGTGAGTAAGCGCCCCACCCACCAGGATGTCATGCCACCCAGTGTATTCCCCGCACTGGCCACCAGCAGTAACAGCCAGACGGAGTGCCGCTCTGCATTATCCAGGGCACCGAGCACCAGTTCTGAACCGCCCGGAAACAGGGTCGATGAAATAAAGGCACTGATAAACAGCCCCGCCAGTTCAGTGCCTGCATCCATATCTGATTAAAATCATCCCCACGGCTTCAATATCAGACTAAACTTAAGTGAGTTCCAAGTGAATCAGACCATGCACTAAGTCGATTAATTGTGTGAAAAACGTTAGGGCGGGATTCTAACTTTTATCCGGCTTAAAATTCATGCATACCTGTTTCAGAGCACCATTGGTTCACATTAATATGGCATAACAATCGCCAGTCCGAGATACACGCTGTGAGGATTTCTAGACATGCAAAATAATAAGGAACTACAGGAAAAACTTGAACAGGCCTATGACCGTATGCTGGAGCGTGCCAGAGAGACGCTTGAACATGCCCGACATGAAACGCTACCCAACCTGCAACACGTACTGGAAGAGGCCAAGGATACGGCTGTAGAACTGGGTGAACTGACCATCGATGAGGCGGAAAAAATCCGTGATTATCTGAAACGGGACCTCACCGATGCCGCACAGGATATGGAAGAGGGCCGCAAGGAACTTGCCGAGTGGTTTCGTTTTGATATACAGCTGATTGAAGATCGACTGACTGAAATGTTTTCACACATGGTGGATCACACCCGGCTGGAGTTGAATCGGCTGAAAATGCAGGCCATGGCGGCCGACTGGCATACCGGCGAGATTACCGGCCCCGGCAGTCTGCAATGCAGAAAATGCCGACAACAACTGGAGTTTCACAAGACCGGACACATCCCGCCCTGTCCTAAATGCAAAAGCACTGTGTTCAGAAGGGTGGTTGAAAAAGCGGAGTAGAAAAAAAAGAAGCCCCAGGGAGATGGGGCTTCATTCCGTGCCTGCTATTAGCCTTTCACGAGTGCGGGGTTCCCGCTTCCAGCTAATACCAGGGTTTAGAATTCTTTAATCTTCATTGTCAGTTACAACAGCATATTCCGTGCCAAACCTGTAACTCACTGATACAAAAAACTCTTTATTAACGCTGATCTTTCGTGCTGTTCTAATTGTAATTTATCCTGACAAAAAATGCGGTAATTTACTTAACATGGATCAAGTAAATTGCATTCTTTCCTGTCTCGTCAGGAACTTATGTAAATACGTCACTGTAAAAAATGCTGACACTCAAGTTTCCCGCCTGTTGCGCAAGCCAAACACGAATAACAACACGCAAAATGAAATGATCAAACCGTTACCGGTCTGCGCATAAGGCGTCGTGCCCTGCATCGGTGAGATAAGCGCCGTCAGGGTATGCGGAACAAACGCCGGTGAGCGGGCAATGATCTGTCCCCGGTTATCGATCACCGCCGAGATACCCGTATTTGTCGCCCTGAGCATGAACCTCTGTGACTCCTGCGCCCGCATGCGCGCCATCTGCAAATGCTGGTGAGGTGCAATTGAATCACCAAACCAGGCGTCATTGCTGATATTTACCAGCACCGTCGCGGCGGGCAGGGCCTCTATGACCTCCTCACCAAAGGCATCTTCATAACAGATAGAAAAACCAAAGGTCTGACCGGCAACCTGTAACACGGGCGCTTCCTGCTCACCTTTTGAGAACTGCGACATGGGAATACTCAAGGCCGACAGTAGGGGACGCAACAGATCATTAAACGGCAGATACTCACCGAACGGCACCAGATG
>JBFIID010000135.1:0-6932 GCA_041601415.1 Gammaproteobacteria bacterium | reverse complement strand
GTAACAAATCCACGATCATCACATTCTCTGCACGATCTTTTTCGCTGTTCTGTAACTCATCAATCATGGCCAGATCCTGCACGGGATCATCATAGCGTGGCCTGGTACCCTTGATCGGTTTGCTCTCCACCCGTCCCCTGTCGAGTTGCAGGAAACGCTCGGGAGATGAACTGAGTATCGCCCCCTGAGGGATCTTCATATAAGCAGAGAATGGCGCAGGATTAAGCTCTCGTAATTGGCGATAGGCGGTCCAGCTGTCACCCTCGCAGTCAGCAGAAAAGCGCTGTGTATAGTTAACCTGATAACAGTCACCTTCGCGGATGTAGTGCTGAATTCGGGCAAAACGCCGGGCATAATGTTCGCGACTGATATCGGCCTCTACGTCTGACAGGGTACGAAACTCGCCAGCCGGTTTCCCGGCGGGCGGAACCGGGGCAAGCCCGACGATCAATTCCCAGAAAGGATTCACGCCCGACTGTCTCTCTCCACAAACCAGCCAGCTCTGCTGCTGTTCATGATCAACAATCAGGGCCGCATCATAAAAGCCGACGGCCATTTCCGGCATACTGACGTCAGTCTGGGTTGTATCAGGTAGTGACTCGATGCGATGCCCCAGATCATAGGCAAAATAGCCCGCCGCACCGCCACTGAAGGGCAGATCAGAAGGCAGTTCCTGAAATTGATTGAGGTAATTCTGCAGCAGAGCAAAAGGATCTTCCGAAGAGACCTGTGTCCCCTCCGCCGAACTGATTTCCGTAGACTGGCCGTTGGTCGTCAGGGTCAGGTAGGGATCAGACAGCAATATGTCGTAACGTCCCTGCTGTTTTGCCGGTCTGCCACTATCGAGAAACAGACACCACGGTCGTTCTGCCAGATGCGAAAACCAGACACTACTATCGGCCTGATAAGGGATCTCCATCCGTTTCATTGCATCGCCTCACGCAGGATACAGGCCAGGGACACGGCCGGGGCGCAGACTGCGACCATCTCCGGATTCTGCTTGCCGCACTCAAACAGGCTCGATACATCGACGTAGGGGCGCTGTAGCTGTTCTGCAATGGCCCGGATCAGGAAACGCCCCGCGCCAGCCCCAACGACAGGTGTCTGGTCGGAAAAGGCATGCCTGGATAGTACCCTCTCAAGGGACTGTAAAATTTGATAGTGATGCTGCCGCGCGATCGATTGTGCAAGCGCCTGCCATTGATGCAATGTAGCCTGCTCCAGATCCATCCCCAGCATTCTGGACAGTCGTCGTGCCGATGCCTGCAGTGATTTATCTTCACCATCGGCGGTGGTCTCCATGTCTTCATCAGGATGGAGGTCACCCGTGAGTCGGTAGACATCACCCGCTGTGGCGAAGTGCTCTGCCGCCAGACGGACCCATTCGCCATCGAATGCTACACGTCGGCTTATGGCCATCAGCGGGGTTCTGACGACACCGGAATAAACCAGTTCTTCGGTTCGTAGTCTCCCGGCATCATCATAGGCCTGAACCTGTGGTCGCCCTGCTCGTAGCGGAATAATATCGGTTGTGGTGCTGCCCATATCAACCAACAAGGCATCCGGCACACAGCTCGCTACATACTGTGCGGTAGCCAGCCAGTTTGCGGAGGCAACTTTATCCGTCTGCAGTCGGGCCTGTTCCAGATCGAGCAAGCCGTTTACCCCGGCGAATACCTGCAGGCTTTCTACCGCCAGTTGATTCTCGACCGTTGCGATGATCGCCTCTACCCCGGTATGGCGATCAGGGAAAATATCAGACAGCTCCCCCGTCATAGTAATCGCATGCCTGGTAGACACCCGACAAGCTTTTTCGGCCATTTGCGTCATCGCACCAGTCAGTTGTTCCAGTCCTTTCCATAACTGACAGATCTGTTGTTCAACAGCAAGTATGGAGCCATCGGCACCAACCGTTGCTACTTTCAGATGGGCGCCACCAATATCCCAGGCCGTATAGGTTTCAGCTGTCATGTGGGGGATTATAAATGAATCAGGACCGGTTCCCGACGAGCATCGTGATCAGGCAATAGATGTTCAGCGGATTCAGGTGCCAGCATCAGAGCCGCTAGATTAATGCCGCAGGATTCTGCCAATCCCACACAGGAAGATGTTAAACGTGGATTGATTTCCAGGATCACGGGACCATCGTCTGTAAAAACCAGATCGATTCCAACATAGGCCTGCAACCCGGGTAGGCAACGCACGACTTGCTCAGCCAGTTCTAGACATTCCTGAGAATATTTCCAAAGCCCATTTACACAGATAGCGCCCACCTTAATCATGTCATTCTGTATTTCAATCAGCATCTCATTGATAGCCAGAAGATAGACTCTCGAACCGACACAGAAAAGGCTCATGCTGGCAACCTGCCCTTCAAGAAAAGGCTGAATCAAGTGAGGCCTGGCTGAGGCTGTATTTATTAGCGCCAGTACCTTCTGCCTGCTCTCACAGTAAACGGTGTTCTCACTACCCGCCCCATCAACCGGCTTTATCACCCAGGCCTGATCGCAGTCTACTGTCTGCTCAACCTCCTCGATGGCAGGCACCACATGAATGCCAGCCTCTGCAAGTCGTTTTGCCGTTTCACGCTTATCAGTGCAGACCTGAATTGCACGGGCAGTAGAACCCAAATGCAATACGTCAAACTGTTCTATCAAACTCACTAAACGATACAGCACACCATCGGTTTCTGGTGCAATGAGACAGACGGCATCAAACTGCCCTAATGATTGCTGCAGCCATCGGAATAAATCTTCGTCTGCTGCCAGCGTCAGCGTTTCTACAGGCCCTGGTAATGTCGGTAGACGATTATCACGTGTGCAGCTAACCCGGACATCAGGACAAACGCGCAGATCCCGTAACAGACTTTGCAGCATCAACTCCCCTTCTGCTGCCAGGCACTCAGGCAAGGGTTCACCGAGCAGTCCACCGCCCGTGATAAACTCGCAAACGAGGAGATTCATAGCGTGAAAGTTATTCCTGTCATTGATCTACTGGATGGTCTGGTTGTTAGAGCCTACAAGGGGCAGCGCGACCTTTATAAACCGATTAGCAGTCCACTTTGTCCGGGCAGTGAGCCATTCGATGTCGTCCGGCAATTATTGGAGATTACCGGTTCAGACACCCTGTATATTGCCGATCTGAATCGGATCCAGCAGCGCGGCGATAATCTGACGCTCATCAAGTCTATTGCGGAGCATTTCAGGCCTTACCAGTTCTGGTTAGATGCCGGGTTGCCCGTTCCTGACTCTGTCCAGAACATTAACCCTGTACTGGGTTCGGAATCCTGTGCGTCGCTGGCATCACTTGAAACGAATCTGCACGTTCATGAGGATCTTATCCTGTCTCTCGATTACAAACAGCATCAGTTGCTTGGTCCGTCAGAGCTCCTGGATGCCATTGAATTCTGGCCCCGGCGACTCATCCTGATGACGCTTGATGCCGTCGGCAGTGGCCAGGGGGCCGAGTTTACCCAACTCCGGGCTCTCATCCAGCAGGCAGGTGATCGAGAAATTTATGCCGCCGGTGGTGTTCGTCATCGACAGGATCTGGAGCAACTCTCAGCGCTTGGGTGTAGCGGAGCCCTGATCGCGAGTGCCCTGCACGATCAGGCGATCTCACGAGACGATATAGCCTCTCTGTAACAACAAAACCGAAAGAAAAAAAAGCCCCGGATAACCGGGGCTTTTCTATCTTATCCAGGTTCGACTGGTTTACAGTTAAACCGGTAAGCAGCCGTAAGGCTTAGTTTGCTGCGAAAGGATGTTCAGCAGTTCCCTTCTGTGCAACAACATCAGCAGCACTAGGCTCACGAGCGATAGCACGCTTGATGGATTCCTTGGTTGCTTCGTAGTTGTACTGCTGGATCTTGGCATCGTCTTCAGCCAGCCAGTGGATGAAAACACCAACACAGATGAACAGGTCATCGGCTTCGGCGGCTGGGATTGTGCCGTCTTCGACACAGTCAGCGACTGCCATGGCAACACCACGCTGAGCTGGGCCAAACATCTGTACGGCCTGCTTGGCACCCTTGATGGTAACCTTGTTAAACATAACGGTGCTTGGCTTGGCGGCCAGATTAGGAGCAACAACGGCCAGCAGACTGCTGAAACCATCCTTGTTGTTGGTCAGGCAATTGGTGAAAGCCTGCTCTACTGCGCCACCACGTGGCCCGATCAACAGATCGATATGAGCAACTTCATTTCCATCACCAATCAGTGATTCCCCTACTAATGTTCTATCAACTACTGCCATGGTTTTTTCTCCTGTTACTTCTGCTGTTGGCTTTTGTCCGACAAGTGCTCTGAATATAGACATGCTTGTCACCTTATTGTAAATGCTGAGGCTAATGCCTCTTTTCTAATTCTAGGAAAAACGAGGTTCTTCCCAACCTTTGTTACCGTATGCAACGAGATGTTCCATTTGGTAAGCAAGCAACCCCCCTACGGTGAGATCAGCGCTTGTTCCCGGGTTTATCTCTTTCCGCTTCAGCTCCGAATCAAACTGCAGCAGGTGTGGCACGGACAAGGCGCGATTCTCGCACGCTTTGATGCTGGATTCCACATCTTCCGCCCTTTTCCTTACGATTTCTGCGGTTTTTTTTCCGTGTTTTCTAAATACATGGCTATCCACACGATTAGCGAATAATTTCAGGTAACAGTTAGCTGCTGCCCAACGCCATTCCCAGGCGCTGTTACCATGTTTTTCAAGGTGTGAGTGAATTGTCGGCACGGCAAGATTGAATATCTGCTGGTAACCGTTACTGTACTGTTCGGCAATGCTGTCTCGATTAGCGGCAGTCTGCATCGCCTGTAAAAGCGTGACCTCCGCTGCTGCACCAACATCGTTTTGTGTGCTTTTCCCCAGGCCACCCGGTGCAGCAATACTAATGCCACGGAAAGCATACTCAGCGTCTTCTATGCTTAAATCGCTTAACACGCGTTGAAGTGCTGACTGCAGGGTTTCGCCCTCCTGACGCGTTTCATAGGCGCGGATTAATGGTGCGGCCAATAACACAATGCCCAAATTGGTATTACAGGAGACCGCCTGTCGCGTCGCCTGCACGGCTTGCATGATGCGTTGACCAACACCCAGTGATGAATTCGCCAGAATCGGCGCACTTACCCTGGCGCTCAGGAAAAAATCGGCGGGATGCATGCCGTGTCCGTGGGCATAGAGACTGACATTGCCAGGCTTCAGTGCCCGGATCTCAGTCTCACAACTGTGCAGAAACATTTGCTGCACATTCTCTCTATTCAAGTCCTGCAAATGGCTAGCTCACTGAATGGCCTGTAGGCCGGCCTTATCCTGAATCTGACCAATAAAATTCTCGGCCAGTGTCTGAGCGATATTGAAATCCACATGCTTCTGCAGGCCCCACCAGGCAGGAATACTGTTTACTTCGGTGATCCAGCATTTACCCTCTGCGTCCCGGATCAGGTCAACACCTGCATAATCAATATTCACCGCTTTTACCGCAGCAATAGCCAGCTCGGTAGCCTCCGTATCCAGTTCCAGTGGATGACAGACCCCGCCCTGCGCACGATTGGTGATCCAGTGCTTGCTCTGTCGTCGCATCCCGGCAATCGGTTTATCTCCAATAACAAACACGCGTATGTCTTCATAATGCTGTTGCGACTTTTCTATGAAGCGCTGGAAATAAAATACTGATTCGCTCTCTTCTTCGATGGGAAGATCTACGGCATTACTGATCAAGCGGAGCCCCTCACCCTGAGAACCAAACACGGGTTTCAGTACCAGTTTGCGTCCCCTCGCCGTTTCACTGAGCACATGCTTTCTGGCAGCCTGCAGCGATTCACAGACCCAGGTATCCGGACTTGGAAGCCCCGCAGTCTTGAGCAGGAAACTGGTCATTGCCTTGTCGACAGTACGCTCAATGGCACGACCATTGTTATAAACCACCACGCCAAGATGCTTCAGCATATGTAATACATCCAGGCGTAATATCACCTGTTCGAGACTCCCCCCCGGCACACCGCGAACAAATACGCCATCTGGCAGGGAGCACTCGAAACCCGGCAGAGAAATACCCGCTTGCTGTCCGGAGAGATCGATCCGGGCATCTATCAGGCTAACAAAATCACTGGCGAAACCCTGCTCGGCGAATGCTTCCCGTAACTGGCGTCCATGCCAGCCCGGATCATCAGTGATTATTGCAATGCGAGGTTCAGCTGAATGACTGTTCAAGCAATAGCCCGTCCAGTTTACCGGCGTGGAATGTCTTACCGGTTTTCATTGAGGTTACCGCGACCCTGGCGGGTGCGAACAACATCGGGTCAATCTGGTAAAAATCATAATTCACCGCCTTGAAAACCTCGGCAAAGGGCTTGCCGTAATCGCGTGAATTACTGCTCGGCATCTGCTCGGCCAGTTGTCTTGCGTCATCATCATCGGCGTTGACGAAAAGATGCACCTGACCACCAAACAGAATCGCATCGTTAGTGCGTCCCATTGCGGTTAAAAAGTCCTTCGCCGGAGGGCATATCGGTGCCGTTCCTGCCCCGTCTATAATCTGATCGAGAGGGAAATGCAGGGTATGTACGACATGCATGGAAACCTCAAGCACACGTCCCACCACCTGCACAGAACCCGCCAGACTGCTGGTCGGGGTCATGATCAGGGTCAGCTGGTCAGCATTGATTCCACACTTCTCGGCAATCCGGTCAGCAATCTCGACTGGTGGTAAGGTATCTGCCTCAATCACCATGCAGGCGGCGCCCTGTTCATCCCGGTAGGCCAGCTCGGAGAAAAGCTCTTCACTACTTCCCATGGCACGTGCAGGTCCCGAACCCAGGGCATTAAATGCACCCTTACCTTCACCATGAGACAGGCTCCAGCCAGCATACTGGCTTCCGAGGCAGGCGATCACGGGATTACTGCTGTGCACATTCAACTGCCATGGCCATTTTTCG
>JBFIID010000134.1:0-7085 GCA_041601415.1 Gammaproteobacteria bacterium | reverse complement strand
TGCCGGACAAACTGCCGATCGGGAAATGGAAGTTGCACGCATTGGTGCGAAGCTGGCCCTGCTGGCTAATCACTACAAGCTGCTAGCCAGGGGTAAGGACAGTGACTATGCAAACGCCGCAGATGATGTTGCCGCTTTGCGCTCTACTGTGGCCGCTCACGCCGAGGCCGCCAGCGAGTTCGCCGATGCACTGGGGCTGAGTGACGATGCCGAGTGTGTGGATGCCCTGCTTAGTGTCGTGCAGCGCTGGTCTTTTATTGCCCAGCAGGATGAAACGGTTGGTGCCACGGTTAAGGACTGGGTGAGTTTCAAATTTCCCGAGAAACGCGACTTTGATGATCTGGTGGAACACGAGGTCATCGATCGCGGTGACTACAGCGCCTGGATGGGGCCGCAACAGCATCGTCGTCGACGTGATGGTTTCGCCCTGACCGATCAGCGCTTCAATGAAAGACAGAGTCTGAATGAGGTTGATCACTGCATTTATTGCCACGACCGCGATACCGATTCCTGCTCCAAGGGTATGCGTAACAAGAAGACCAATACCTTCAAGGACAACCCACTGGGCGTAACGATTACCGGCTGCCCACTGGAAGAAAAGATTTCCGAGATGCATCTGGTCAAGCGGGGTGGCGATAACATCGGCGCGCTGGCACTGATTATTATTGATAACCCCATGTGTCCGGGTACCGGCCATCGTATCTGTAACGACTGCATGAAGGGCTGTATTTATCAGAAGACCGAGCCGGTCAACATTCCGCAGATCGAAACCAATGCGCTGACTGACGTGCTGTTCATGCCCTATGGATTTGAGATCTACAGTCTGCTGACTCGCTGGAACCCGCTCAATGTGAGGCGCCAGTACGCCCTGCCCTATCACGGCAAGAACGCGATGGTAGTCGGCCTTGGCCCGTCCGGTTATACCATGAGCCATTATCTGCTGAACGAAGGTTTCGGCGTGGCCGGCATTGAGGCGCTGAAGCTGGAACCCCTGCCGGTTGAACTCACTGGTGATGCAAACACCCCGCCGCGCGCGATCAAGGACTTCAACGAGATCTATGAGGCGTTGGACAAGCGTCGACTGGCCGGTTTTGGTGGTGTCGCCGAATACGGTATTACCGTGCGCTGGGACAAGAATTTCCTCAAGGTCATTTACCTGAACCTGCTGCGTCGTCAGTCATTCCGCGCTTATGGCGGCGTGCGCTTCGGTGGCACGATAACGATTAACGAAGCCTGGGATATGGGCTTTGACCATATCTGTATCGCCAATGGTGCGGGTAAGCCGACTATCATCGGCCTGAAGAACAATTTGATCCGCGGTATCCGTAAGGCCTCTGATTTCCTTATGGCCCTGCAATTAACCGGAGCGGCCAAATCTTCTTCGCTGGCAAATCTGCAGGTACGCCTGCCCGCCGGTGTAATTGGTGGTGGTCTGACCGGTATCGATACCACCACCGAACTGCTGGCCTACTACCCGGTGCAGGTTGAGAAAGTTCTTAAGCGTTATGAAAAACTCAGCGAGGTCTTCGGTGAAGAGCAGGTTCGTTCCCGTTACGACGAGGAAGAAACCATCATCCTTGATGAGTTCCTCGAACACGGCAAGGCGATTCGCGCCGAGCGTCAGCGTGCCAAGGCCGCCGGTGAAACACCCGACTTCCAGCCGCTGGTTGAACAGTGGGGCGGTGTCACGATGTTCTATCGCAAGGGCATGAAACAGGCCCCGGCCTATAGACAGAATCATGAAGAGATTGCCGAGGCACTGGACGAAGGCATTGCGCTGGCACAGGGCATGAGCCCGCACCGCGCCATCGCCGATGATTATGGTCACCTGAGTGCCGTACAGTTTGAAACATTTGCCCAGGAAGAAGAAGGTACCTGGACCAGCACCGGCTATAAGGTCGATGTGCCGCTGCGAAGCCTGTTTATTGCTGCCGGCACCTCACCGAACACCATCTATCAGGATGAGCATCCAGAAACCTTCAAGATGGATAACAAGTTCTTCCAGCGTCATCAGCCGGAATGGACCGATGGCGAAGTCAAACTGGTGCCGATGCACGACACTAAAGCACCGAAGCTGGGTAAGCCTTCGCCACTGACCTCCTATCACAAGGGTGGCAAGTACATCAGTTTCTATGGGGACAATCATCCGGTCTATGCGGGTAATGTGGTAAAGGCAATGGCCAGTGCCAAAGACGGTTACCCCTATGTCGCCAGACTGTTCGAAGACCATATCAAGCAGGTCAAGCCGGAAGATCAGGCCTTGCGTGATGCGGCGCTGGCGAAGTTATTTGCCCGCCTTGATGAAGCCTTCACCGCCACCATTGTTGAAATCAATCGCCTGACTCCGACCATCATCGAGGTAATCGTCAAGGCTCCAATGCAGGCCGACAAATTCCTGCCGGGCCAGTTTTACCGGGTACAGAACCTGGAGGCCTTCGCGCCTGTGGTCGAAGACACCGTGCTCGCCTCGGAGGGTCTTGCGCTGACCGGCGCGTGGGTGGATAAGGAGAAAGGCCTGATCTCGCTGATCGCACTGGAAATGGGTTCCTCTTCGCGCCTGTGTGCCACCTGGAAGACTGGTGATCCGCTGGTGGTGATGGGCGTTACCGGTGCACCAACGGATATTCCTACCGGCAAGACCGTCGCCCTGATCGGTGGTGGTCTGGGTAATGCCGTGTTGTTCTCTATCGGTAAGGCTCTGCGCGCCGCCGGTAACAAGGTGATCTATTTCGCCGGTTATAAATTTAATCAGGATGTGTTCAAGGTCGAGGATATTGAACAGGCCTCAGACGTGATTGTCTGGTCGGTGGATAACACCCCCGGTGCCTACGAGATCCCCACCACACGGCCGCAGGATAAGACCTTCATCGGTAACATCCTCGAATCCATGCTGGCCTATGCCAAAGGCGAGATGGGCCCCATCAGCCTGCATCTGGATGACGTCGAACATCTGGTCGTGATCGGTTCGGATCGCATGATGTCTGCGGTCAAGGATGCGCGCCATCATGAACTGAAACCCTATCTGCGCAGCAACCATGAGGCGATCGGTTCGATTAACTCACCGATGCAATGCATGATGAAAGGTGTTTGCGCACAGTGTCTGTGTAAGCACGTCGACCCGGATACCGGTGAGGCCTATTTTGTTTATTCCTGTTACAACCAGGATCAGGACCTGGAACGCGTCGACTTCCCGAACCTGCATGCCCGTCTGCGCCAGAACACGGTGCAGGAAAAGCTCTCTAGTCTGTGGCTTGATTACCTGCTGGAAAAACAGAAAGAATCCCAGGACGTGGCCTGAGGCTGGAGGAGTAAGCGGGTGGTAGAAAAATATTTTGAGAAGATGCTGTTCGCCTCTCGTTGGCTACTGGCACCGATCTATCTCGGTTTGTCGCTGGGCCTGTTCGCGCTGGCGATAAAGTTCTTCGAAGAGATTCTGCATGTGCTGCCTAACCTGCTGGTCATTTCCGAAACCGAACTGATCCTCGTCATCCTTTCCATGATCGACATCGCTCTGGTGGGTGGTCTGATTGTGATGGTGATGTTCAGCGGTTATGAAAATTTTGTCTCTACCATTGACACCGATGAGGGTGATGAAAAACTCAACTGGCTGGGCAAGCTGGATTCCGGCACCCTGAAGTTGAAGGTCGCCGCATCGATTGTGGCGATCTCCAGTATCCATTTGCTACGCGCGTTTATGAACATCGAAGCGATCAATAACGATAAGCTAATGTGGTATGTGATCGTTCACATGACCTTTGTCTTCTCGGCCCTGCTACTGGGCGTGCTCGACAAGATGGCGTTTGCCAGCCATCGGGACAGTCATTAGTTTCAATTCCCGAACAGTCTTGCCGCATGCTGGCAACGAGCAATCAAGCTCAGCCCTTTGCCAGTGCAACCAGTTCTTCTCGAACCTGCATCGCCGTGCTCACAGGCTGAGTGAAGTTGAAACGTAACAACTGCTCATCAATACGCAGATGAAAACCAAGACGATCCACCCCCGCCATCAACGGTGATTCATCGGCAACCAGTTCGCGTCCGATACCCTGACAGTAGGTCTCCATTGCTGCCACATGATCCTGGTTCATATGCTGAACGATAGACATTTCAGTCTCGGGCTCAAAACTGATTTCAGTCGTCACTGATTCTGGACTGTAGGGCGTGATGCGCCCGAAACCGCCTACGAAATAACAGCTCACCGGTTCCAGCACATGGAATTCAAAATCCAGATCCGTTTCATAGCCAACACACTGCGGGAAGTAGCGATAGTAGCGCGCCGCATCTTCCCGGTTGATTAGCGGTACGGCTCTGCCAACATAGGTCAGACGCGCGGCTTTCTGAATATTATCTACACCCGATTCGGCGACCAGCAGTGAGGTGCGTGGATCGACATGAATATTCTTCGTGTGTCGTGCCAGGCGGCTAATCAGGATCAGCGGGTAACCTCGTTGATCGAGGCAATAGGGCAGCAGGGAACCAAACGGGTAGCCCACCAGATCCTCGGATATGGTCGATAACACCCCGTGGCAATGAGCCGCCAGCAGATTAGAGGCAGGGTTATTCTTGTTTGTGCTTGTTGCCATTGACTACTCTGCTTCCGGTTCAGGAAAAAACATTATAGTGCCTGTACTGCAAAAAACGACAGAGCGTAGACAAACAAAAGGCCCGCTCCTTGCGGAGCAGGCCTCGCGTTTACGTAAGCCAGGCGGACTTAAATCAGATCTTGCCGTCGAGTCCCATCTGGAAATACTTGTGGGTGATCTTGTCCTGATTTTCCAGCAACCAGTCGATACCAGGCTCGTTGTTCATCGCCTTGTGGATCGCCTGTGCCGTAGCCTTGCGATGAATATCAAACAGGATCTGGTGATCCAGATTGTCATCGGTGGCAACGCTAGGGTTCAGCCAGACGGACACGATGATACCCAGATCATTGGCCTTTTCTTTCGGAATATCACCGGCGCGGACGGCATCCAGCACGCCATTGGCGATGGCGGCCTGTACAGTCCCCATAAGGATATTGGTGTAACGTGAATTATTCACGGTAACCTTGCTCACCATCAGGGTCACGGGGCGCACCTGGATGTCTGTATTCAGGATCGCGAACACGCGGGAGTGTCCCTTGACCTGATCACCGGTCAGGGTTGCCAGTGCTGTTCCGACCGGCCCATCCAGTTCTCCGATGATGATTTCAGGTTCCGCCGCGGTGCCGGGAGGGCCACCAGCGACCAGCGATTCACCTGTGCGCAAGACAATACGTTCACTCATAACATTCTCCGTATAATTATTCTAAGTATTAAAAACGCCCGAGATCATACCAGACCTGCCACAAATGTCGCCTCAGGGCCGGTTCTCAGATCCCGGTGAGCATGCTAAGTTGCCCGCATTGCCCATCGGTCTGGAGTTTTCAAATGCTAAGCGGCCATAAATGTCTTCTCTCAATACTGCTGATGTCGGTTTTGAGTCTATCCATTCTGAGCTCTCCCATCGCAAAGGAAACAGCACCGAACTATCCACCGTTGTTCAAGGTGACGCTGGACAGGCCTTTCCCCGCACCGGCGCAGAGTTTTGATCAGGTACGAAAGTTGATCCTGGAAAAATACTACAGCACAAGTATCACTGAAGAGGCCCTCTATTATGCCGCCATTAAAGGCATGCTGGCACATATTTCACCGCCTTCTAACCGCGAGCAGGCAAGCCTGTGGTCAGCCAAAACCTATGATGGTATCCGCGACAGTCTGCAGGGTGAGCAGGTCTCTATCGGCATTCGTAGCAAGTTCGATGCGAAAGATGGCAGCCTCACCATCACCGAGGTATTACCGGACTCACCCGCTGATGGTCAGTTAGAAATCGGCGACAGGATAATGCGTATCGATGGCGAGGCATTGAAGTCGCTAGCCGTAACGCGCGTTAACGAGATGCTAAACGGTGAGCCAGACAGTCAGGTTGAACTCGTTGTCGTACGCGACATTGAAATACTCAGAGTAAAGTTGACACGCCATCGTTTTAAGCTGGAGAACCTGAGCGTCACCCGGTTACCTGACAACATCACACTGATCGAGATCCACAAGGTAAATAAGGCCATGTCGGAAAATCTGCGCGAGGAACTGGAAAAGCTGCAGGCGCAGAAACCGTCAGGCGTGATTATCGATCTACGTAATAACACCGGTGGTGTGTTTGTCGAAGGATTACGCATGGCAGAACTTTTTCTACCCGATCGACGCATCCTGCTGCGCACGGTGAGAAACCCGGACAAGCTGCAGAACTTTGTCTCCGCCCAGCAGACACCTTTCAACATGAAACTGGCAGTGCTGGTAAATAAAAAGACCGCCTCTTCTGCCGAGATCATGGCGGCCTCGCTACAGGCGCATGGTCGTGCATCACTGATCGGTACATCGACCTATGGCAAGGCCACACTGGAGGAGACCTTTACCCTCGATAACGATTATCGGGTGAAATTTATTATCGGTGCGATGTATGACCCATTGGGTCGTTCCTGGCAGGATAAGGGACTGAGCCCGGACTATTACATCCACCAGCAGATCAATAATCTGCCGGCACTGGCAAAGCTGGAGGCGAAGCATCGACTCGAAAAGGATCAGCAGCTTAAGGCCGCCTGGAAAATACTTAAGCTCGAGCCGGACTTATGAGTCTATTCGCGCAACCATAATTTCCGATAATCTGCATAGCTATCATGCCGCTGCAGTATCAGGTCGCCACTGGTATTGAGCACGTACAGGGCTGGCAGGCCATACCCATTAAAGCGGCTCGCCTTGACCAGGCTATAGGCACCGACATCGGCAAAGATAATTCTATCGCCGGGCTGTAGCGGCCGTTCAAAGCCAAATTCCCCCATCAGGTCACCACTCAGGCAACTGGAACCCGCGAGCAGTACGCGATGCGCCCCCTGCGTATCACCATAAAGAGTCGGTGGCCGTTGATATTCAAACACCTCCGGTAGATGATTCACCGAGGTATCCAGCACTGCAATCGACTTGCCCTCGCGTACAAACACATCAAGTACGCTGCTAATCAGATAACCCGCCTCACCGACGATCGCCTTACCCGGTTCAAAAAACACCTCAATACCG
>JBFIID010000133.1:0-7096 GCA_041601415.1 Gammaproteobacteria bacterium | reverse complement strand
CTGACAACGATTGAATTACTGGTTACCGAGTCTACTCGGCCGACAGAACCATCCGTCAGATTTTCCACTACGTCACCTGGTACAATGCCACGTGCGACAAAATTACGGGTCAGTGTGCTGTCCTGCAGAGTCAGGTTTGCGCTACCAAACGTTGCAACACCAAGATTCAAACGGGCGCGATAATCATCGCCGGCGACAAAGGCGTTGGCAGCCGGGTTTTCAAACCGTAATTTGTCATCACTACCGTCCTCATCAGGATCAAGTTGCTCGATCACACCGGAAAAGTTAGTCGTCGTATTTTCTACGATCATACCGCCACGAATACGGCGGTCATCGAAATCCTCACCCGTCGTATCCACCAGGATATCACCACCGGATGCACCGCTCGCGACACCCGTGTAGCGGGCAACAAAACCATTGCCTGACGGGCGAATCAGATAATCGTCGCCACTCTGGAACTCATTGCTGCTGACACCCGACAGACTGCCGGTGGTGAGCTGGGTTTCGCTGTCGACACTGACCACCTGTCCCAGCGCATTATTGGTGCGATTCAGTACCACATCACCGACTCTCACACCCCAGGATACAAACTGCGCGCTGCTATCAGACAGAATCGGTGGAGGGCTGGTCAGGGTCGAACTCGCACTACCCGTGATCACCGGGGTCATCACCTTCGGATCGGCAAAAGGACTCAGCCAGGGATAAAAGCCTCCTGCAGCCGCACGGTAAGCAGTGAGAATATTATCGGCCTCGGCCAGCACGCGACGTTCAACCGCCTGCATCAGTTCAGTGCGCGAAATGGTAACCAACTGGTCATTGAACTCTCCAGTACCGGTACTGGAGAAGATCTGATCGCCATCGGCATTTTCACCTTCCAGGTAGCGCACGAAATCGGTCTTGTCATTTACGTCGTTCTCACGATCCTGACTGCCTGTTGCAGGCCCTGCCGCGAAGAGCACCGCCACGATATCGTCTCTGCCATCCACCGTTAGCGTCCCCGGTGTCTCGCTATTGAGTGGTTCCAGCTTTGGATTGTTTCTAAAATTATCTGACAAGGCATACCAGAGAACCTCTCCGCTGGCATCCTTGATATTGTTCATTTCCAGTGTCTCTCTGGGAATGCGTCCGATCGTGGTACTGCCATTAAAGGAGCAGCTTGATCCCGCAAGACCGTTGTTATTGATATCGGGACAGGGCAAATAACCGGGACCAAATGCGCTATTAACATTATCGGGATAGGTGACGGCATAGCCGATCAGCAGTTCCTTCGCCTGTTTCAGGGCAACCTGAGATTGTGCGGTTCGAGTTGAGGCCTGGGTGGCCTTATTCAGTTTACTGATCAGGATAAAGGAGGCGCCCGTAATCAAGACCAGCAGGAATGCGAGCAACACCGCGCCTGACTGCTGACGATGTATGCTATGGAGGCAGCTAGTGGGTAAACGTGAATTCATAGACCAATATTAGTCTTCTGTCAGTCTGGATGCATGTGATGCATGCCGCACTAACACAGATACATCAGCCCTCGTCGCTAGCGCGTTCAGGCTTCTGCTGTTTGTAGACATCCATCACATGGTCGACTTCCGGCTGGTAGGTCTGACCTGGCTTCAGCAGCAATTCACGTTTATTTATCTTGATTTGAACCGGTACATTCTGACCCTTAATGGCGCTACCATCGACTGATAAATATTGTGATTCAAGATCACCTTCCAGGGTATTCTCACCATTCAACCAGGCGGTACTATTGCCATCTTGCCGATATACCACACCATTAACGGTGATCCCGGGTATTTCTACTTCTTCCTCAGGTTCCAGTACTGGCTCGACATATTCCTCTACCACGGGTTCTGGCTCTGGCTCGTCCTGCACAATCACAGGGTTAGCCGCCGCCTCACGCATATTGTCCAGCATTGCCCGATCTTCAGGCGTGGTAAAAAAACGCCCCAGCTCATTCGCGTTAAGCGGACTCAGCAACCCCAGCAGGCACGCCGTAATGAGCAATGGTTTGATTAACAATGTGATGTGTTTATTCATAACACGATCTCTTTCCCGGCCATATCGATAGTGAACCAGAGCAGTTCACACTTGGCGTCCAATTTCGCACGGTCGATATCACGAGTGATACTCTTTTCCTTTCGTTGCAGATTACATGAGGAAACGCTGTACAGACCGTTCGCCTTCTGCTCCAGATCATTCAGCAGTAATAGTAGGTCGTTCTCATGTAATAACCCAAGATCCAGCTTCATACTGGAGGTATAGATTTGATATAGCCCCTGGTTTGCTGGAAAAGAAGGTGTGAAGCTTTCACGGCTATCGATGTTATAACGCAAAGAAGGAAGCTTTAACTCATCACTGGACGTGCGCAGTGTTTCCAACCAGCGCAGGCGTTGTTCCTTGCCTATTACACCCTGCTGATAAAGGTACTTGAAGCGTGGGTAGTGCAACAGGATCATTTTCTCTTCCTGATCCACCGCCAGATATTTTCGACTGACATTCTTGAAACGCTGATCTTCCTTGGTAAATTCAGTACGCATTTCATCCCGATAATAGAAACTGCCAAACAGCATTCCTGCACTGATGATTAGACAGATAATCAGGGTACTCAGAGAACCGCGCAATACCGACCAGTCAATGTTAGACGTTTTCACGAGGCACCCCCAGAACAATCTTCAACGAGAATACGACATTACGTTGTGCAGACTTTTTATCCAGATCAGCACTACCGGATAGATTTGATTCTGAACTCACATCCAGAGGTAAAGCCAGTATTTTTACACGCTTTACATGCGCCATTTTGCGCAATTCCTCTGCCAGGTTATTCACCTTATCCAGAGCCAGCCGATAATTTCCATCAAACGGCGCAACATAGCCTTCAATGACTGAAATTTGATAATAGACGTAGGTATCTTCATCTAACTCGATAATAGAACTGTCTGACAATGAGTCCTTTTCATCACCCTTGCCAACTGTTTTGTTCGGGTCAGAGGCCGCAATCCAGTTAACGTTCTGTACATGCAGGTTCGGATAATTTTCCAGTCCTTTACTCACCAGCAACATGGTATCCAGTGGTGTGGCCCGATGTTTATTCAAGACGTCAACCAGATCAACCGCGACCTTAATGTCATACGGTTCAACAGCCGTCTTCGGTAATCGCTCCTTCGCGCTCCGATACCGGGCATCATAAAAATTGGCTTTATCTCTGGCATCGACCTGATTCTGCTGGTAAGTCAGACCTTCGATCAGGTTGAACCCACTCCAGAAGGCACTCACCAGCAACAACAGCAGACTCGCCACCAGCATCCCGATGCGACCTCGGTGCATCGTGTAATACCGCACCTCGTTTGCGCTCGCATACTCATTAGCCGGCGGTTTGGCGGCCAGAATGTGGGAAAAAATGGCATCCACATAGGGTGATGACAACTGACCTTTGAAACCGATTGCTGTCGATACTTCATTTATATCCAGCAGGTGATAACGAATCTGATCGGTATCACGGAATTGCCGACGCACATCGTCCAGCAGACTCCCCTGACAAATAATATAGACATCCAGTGACTCGTCATTCTGTAACAGACGCAGACTACTTAGATAACGGTGAATTTTCTCAATTTCACCTTCAAGGTACGGAGCGAATGGCGTTGTACTGAGGCGCGGCATCTTTGCCAGACGGCTTATCTTTAGGTTTTTTTCCTTGTAAAAAGTCTGCCTTAGACCACTGGCACTTTGCATCGTGACCAGCAGGGTATTCTCACTCGTGATGCCCAGCTTCTTGAGTAAAATTCCCGAGACAGCCGGTAAGGAGTAGATGCCCGCAATAGGCACCTTGGCATTCAACAGCAATTTTAACCACGGCGCAGGAATGTCCGGGTTGGTGATTGCGCTGAAAAGAAAAATGTCGTCTCGACGACCTTCTTTCTCTCGCCCCTGTAGCTTGGCATGGCAATAAGGTGTATTACGAAACAGGCGATCTTTTTTCCTTGCCAGAAGGGCCTTACGATCGCGTCCCATCACATGGGGAATCGTTTCCAGGCGATATTCTTCTTCCACGACATCTATCATGATGTAGAAGGGGGTGCTCGGCACTTCGTATAGATAGCGCGCAAAGTTTTCCAGACCCGC
Organism: Gammaproteobacteria bacterium; assembly: GCA_041601415.1. Classification (GTDB taxonomy): domain Bacteria; phylum Pseudomonadota; class Gammaproteobacteria; order JBFIID01; family JBFIID01; genus JBFIID01. The sequence goes on along the minus strand of JBFIID010000133.1, from coordinate 2,980 downwards.
AGGATCTGCATGGAATACAAATGATTCTGTCAGACCACCTTTTTCCCAGTGATACACCAGCGCCTTGTCAGCCGACAGGTAGAGAACACGCTTGTTTGAGAATTCAGATTTTGATTTGAGTGATAAGGTCATAAATGGGTCCCAGAACCGAGAACATGACCCAGGCCAGAATCAGACCCAGAGTGACAGTCATAGCCGGCTCGATCATAGTTTGAAGACGTTCGATCGACTCCTTAACATCCCGACTGTAGAAATAGCTAACATTCATCAATGCACTTTCCAGCGCGCCGGTATTTTCACCAACCTTAAGCATGCGTATAACAAGCGGAGGAAAAAGGCCGGTGGCCTCAAAACTGGCTGAAATACCGGAACCATCCGCAATTTTTTCTCCTGCCGAATGCACGGCAGCCTGAATAACCTTGTTACCGATAATGTCCTCACCAACTCGGATACAATCCAGCACGGTAATTCCCGAGGCATACATGATGGCAAAAAAGTTGGCGAACCGCGTCAGAATCAATTTTTCTAAAATCTCACCCACCACAGGAAGCCGAAGCATCATCCCGTCAAACTGGTATCTCACTGCCGGACTGGTTCGCAACAGGAATGCACCTAACATCGCCAGCAAGACAGGGGCTATCAGTAACACATACCAGTAATTCACAAAGAAATCAGACACCGCAATCAGTGCCCGCGTATGGAACGGCAATTCCTGCCCCATGGTGGTAATGAACTGCAGTAATTGTGGTACCAGATAGGTCATCAGGAAAAACAGTACGCCACCGACCACAACCATAATGAAACTTGGATACATAAACAGTTTGCGCGTCTGTGCGGCCTGCTCGTCCTGCCATTTCAGGCTTTCTGTCATATGCCGCAGTACCTCGGCGAGTTGACCACTCTCTTCACCTACTTTTATCAGGTTCACGAAGACTTCACCGAATACCCGAGGGAAGTCACGCATTGCTTCTGACAATGTTTTACCACCCTGAATAGACTCGATCATGGCCGAGGTCACCTCGCGAAGGCGCGGGTTCTCGACACTGTCACGCAGGTCGGTAAGTCCTTCGAGCAATGGGACACCCGCTCTTACCAGTTGATCCAGATGAAAACAGAAGGTGATCAAATCTATACGTTTGACACCCTTGCCTGTAATGTTCTTATTGCGTGACTTGATCTCACTGTACTTAATCAGATCCAGACCTAGTCGGCCCAGGCGCATCTCAAGATCAGCCGCATTGACGGCATCAACCTTGCCACGCATGACACGGCCCCGACTGTTCACTGCTTTGTATTGATATGCTTCCATTAGTTAGCGTGGTTCATATGTCTACTTGAGTCGATGTGTGAGGTCGATGACCCGCGAGATCTCATCCAGACTTGTCATGCCTTCCAGGACTCGGCCAACGCCGATATCGGCCAATGACTTGAAGCCTTTTTCCTTGGCTGTTTTGAGTATAGTACTGGCGGTCGCTCCACGAACCAGGAGTTCATCCAGATCCGAGTCAAATTTAAGTATTTCCATCAATGCGGTACGTCCCTTAAAGCCCTGTTCCTCACAATACACACAGCCTTTGGCCCGGTACAAAACCCTGGACTGACTGCTGGTTCTGATCCCAAGCAGACGGCGCTCAGGTTCGGAGGGTTCATAGGCCTCCTTGCATTGCGGGCATAGCTTCCTGATCAGTCGCTGCGCCATAATACCAATGATATTCTCCGCCATGATGTCGGGTCGCACACCGATATCCAGCAGACGCGGTACGGCACCTACCGCTGAGTTTGTATGCAGCGTGCTAAAAACCTGATGACCGGTCATCGCGGCGCGAAAGGCCATCGACGCGGTTTCTTCATCACGAATTTCACCGACCAGGATAATGTCAGGATCCTGTCTCAACATGGTACGAATGCCGGTGCCGAAGGTCAGGTTTACCGCCTCGTTCACCGAACTCTGCCGAATCATACCCATTGGATATTCCACCGGGTCTTCCAGGGTCATGATATTCACGCCTTCGTTGTTGAGATGATTCAACAGCGAGTAGAGTGTGGTGGTTTTACCACTACCGGTTGGCCCGGTAACCAGCATGATCCCCTCCGGTCTGGCGACCATCAGGCGCAGTTGGGAGAGCACATCATCTTCGAGACCAATCGCGTCTAACGGTACAATACCCTTCTGCCGGTCGAGCACACGCAACACAATATTTTCGCCATGCACGGTAGGCAGGGTAGAGACACGGAAATCGATCTGTCGACCAGACAACGACAGGGAAATACGTCCATCCTGTGGTGCACGCGTCTCAGCGATGTCCATACCGGCCATCACTTTGATTCGCACTGCCAGTGCGGACCAGTAATTCTTATGCAAACTACGAATCTGTCGTAACACGCCATCAATACGATAACGGAAGCGTAGAAACCCCTCTTCTGGTTCAAAGTGAATATCAGAGGCATTGCGTTTCACCGCATCAGACAACAGCGCATTGACCAGTCGTACCACAGGTTGACTGTATTCCTCGCTGTCCAGATCGATACTCGTGTAGTCAATCTCACCGGTTTCGATCTCCTGCAGGATGCCATCCACCGACAATTCAAAACCGTAAAACTGGTCGATGGTTTCTGTGATTGCCGTTTCGCCTGCCAGCATCGGCAGAATTTCAACATCGCCACCAAGCAGGGCGGTAATCTGATCCAGCGCCACCACGTTAAAGGTGTCGGTCATGGCGATGGTTAGTTGATTGGTATTTAGATCATAGGTAAGCGGCAATATGTGATAACGCCGGGCAATGCTCTTCGGAATCAACTTCACTGCTTCACTGTCGACCACAACCTTACTGAGATCGACACTTTTCTGCCCCAGTGCACCACCCAGAACATCACGAATAATCGCCTCTGTGGCAAACCCGAGGTGTACCAGAATTTTCCCCAGATGGTCTCTGGACTTCTGCTGTTCGGTGAGGGCAATCCTCACCTGATCGGGGGTGAT
>JBFIID010000132.1:0-7125 GCA_041601415.1 Gammaproteobacteria bacterium | reverse complement strand
GCCGGTCGCAATCGTGTGCATATCTACACCGAAGATGATGACACGCTGAAATCCCGTCACGGTGAAATGCAATGGGTCTCACGCATCACGCAGGCCATCAACGACGACAAATTCGTCCTTTATGGTCAACCCATCATCCCGATTCTCGATAATGCACGCAAGAAGGCTCACATTGAGATCCTGATTCGGCTACGTAACGATGACGGCACAATTACCCCGCCCGGTGCCTTCCTGCCCGCCGCTGAACGTTACAACCTGTCGACCAAACTTGATCGATGGGTGGTCAATAAGGTTCTGACAACTATGCGTGATAGTGAACTCCTGCATGACGGTGCCGTCGCAATAAACCTCTCCGGCCCTTCACTGTGTGACGAAGAGTTTCTCGAGCATGTCATACAATTGATAACCGAGACGGGCATCGCCCCCTCGCGTCTGTGCTTCGAAATCACGGAAACGGCGGCGATTGCAAACCTCACAGCAGCAACCCACTTCATTACCTGTCTGCATGATCTTGGCTGTCTGTTCGCACTGGATGATTTTGGTAGTGGCCTGTCATCATTCGCCTACCTGAAAAACCTACCGGTAGATTTCCTGAAGATTGACGGGGTGTTTGTACGCGATATTGTGAATGACCCGATTGATCTGGCGATGGTTAAATCGATCAATGAAATCGGTCATGTGATGGGTATCCAGACCATCGCAGAATTTGTTGAAGATGACAGGATACTGGAAACCCTACGTGTGCTGGGTGTTGACTATGCCCAGGGCTATGGCCTCGGCAGACCAGAACCCTTCCCATTAAATAAAATTATTCGCCTGACGTAACTTCGTTAGAGAAACAGGTAAAACAAAGCCACCCCCAGTAATAGCCGATAAATCACAAACGGCATCATGCCCATTTTTTCTATCAGCTTGAGGAACAGGCGGATACAGAGGTAGGCACTGAGCGCTGACACCAGCACCATAATCAACAGGCCACTCCATTCCGCAGTAAGCTCGGTGCCGATTAGCTTCTTTGCCTCATACCCACCCGCCAGAATAATAATCGGGATCGATAACAGAAAAGAGAAACGCGCCGCGGCAGTTCGATTCAGTCCCAGTAAAAGACCTGCCGAGATGGTGATTCCTGAACGCGATGTGCCCGGAATCAGGGCCAGCGCCTGTGCACAACCAATGGTCAGAATATCTTTCCAGGTGAGGCTGTATTCATCACGTTGACGTTGGGTGTTGCTGTCGGCATACCAGAGCACCAGTCCAAACACGATGGTCGTTGTTGCAATCACTAACGGGCTACGCAGATGTGTGGCTATTACATCATGTAGTAAGAGCCCCACTAGTCCGGTTGGCACGGTGCCCCACAAAATCGCCCAGCCGAGGCGACTGTTCTGTGTCTGTTGCTGCGTCAACAGGGCACCAAACCAGTCATATAGAATGACCTTGATGTCCTGCCTGAAATACCAGCAAACCGCACCGAGAGTACCGACATGGGCCGCTACATCATAGACCAGTCCCTGATCCTGCCAACCGGTCAGTACCGGCATCAGGATCAGATGCGCCGAACTGGAAATAGGCAGAAACTCGGACAGGCCCTGTACCAGCGCGAGGATAATAATATGTAGGGTTTGCAAAATATCGTGTCTTCTTAAAGGGAGGTCATTATCCTAAACCGGCAGAAACACCGCTGTCGCCATTTTCTGAATCACGGTTTTAATCACTCGATTCGTACCGTCGGCAATGATACTTGCGATGGTATCCTGCAGGCTAATCATCTTGCCAAACAGGCGCTCAAAACTCAGATTAACAACTTCACCCGGCTGTGAGTTGCTGAGCAGATACAACTCTCCGTTCCGATCCCGGTTATTACTCAGCTTCCATACCGCGATCTCTATATTTCGCGCACTGTTATATAACTTCTGTGGGTCAAGGGAATCAAACATGTAAAACTCGGTCTTGTTATCGTAGGCAGTCATCACCATTGAGGTCAGACCGACGATATAAGCCAGTACCCGATCGCCCTGATAATCTTCACTGAAGGCCAGACTGATACAATCGCTGCCAACCTTGCCCTGTAGTTCAGCAAAACCCCAGCGTGGAGGCAGATCAAAAACCCGATTGATACGTTGATGCAAAGTAGCACCCGCCGATTTATTCAGTTCGCGTGGATTACGTTTGTACAATTTCACCATCAGCGTTTGCAGATCGTCTCGTACCGTTCTGACATGCAGGTCGACGATTCCACTGACATCGCTCTTCCCCAGTGAGCGTAGATCAAACTCATTCTCTGTAACATCCGATGACTTCCCAATATTGCTATTACAGCCTCCACATAGCAGGCAGATACAAAGCAACAACAGGCGTGACGAGATATCAAACATTGTCACAGCCGATGCAGATGATTAAACAACCGGAAACCTCGCAGTGACAGATTCAGATCACGTGAAAATGCCATCACCTTAAAACGCTCACCCATGTCACCCGGCATTGTTAATTGCCGGATCTGATTGACGTACTCGGGAAATTTTTCCGGCTCTGTCTGCTGTGCCTCCTGCAATACCTGATCAATACCACAGGACATTAGAAAATGCGCCTGCGTGGTATAGCCATCCAGTGCCAGACCCTGTGACACTCCGGCTTCTGCAAGTGCGCTAAAGTCCACATCGGCGGTTATATCCTGCAGTCCCGGATACCAGAGCGGATTGTCATGCCCACGATGTCGGTAATAACACATCAGAGTGCCTGCCGTTCGCTGGGGATGATAATACTCGGCACGGCTGTTGCCATAATCTATCAGTAGCATACAACCCTGCGTCATCGCGTCACTCAGACTCGCGATCCACGCACCCAGGTGACGGTTATATTCCGAGGTATAAACGTCTTCCGGCAACGGATCAAACAGGCCGCTGATATTTTCCTGCAACTGCGCAGTCATGCCATCCATCAGGCCCAGCGACAGCCCCTCTTCTGTCTCATGCACACAGACTTCACTGATATTTTTTTGCTCGATGTGAAACAGGGTAATCGGCATCGCATCGATCACTTCATTGGCCAGGATGACACCTGCAAACCCACTCTGCGGCAATTGATCCAGCCAGCGAATGCGTTGGCTGATATGTTCGGGTAATGCCGATAAAGTCTGTTTCTGACGCTCGCGTAAATCGGCACTGATCTCCAGAATCAGGTATTCCTCTGGTAGACAGGAAAGCTTGTCCAGCTGGAGCAAAATATCCTGTGCCAGTTTACCGCTGCCGGCACCCAGCTCCAGTATCGATGCGGAGTTTAATTCGCCAAGTATCTGTTCACACTGCAAGGCCAGGCAGCGCCCAAACAGGGGAGAGCTTTCTGGCGCCGTAATAAAATCACCACTGGCACCGAGTTTGGTTGAACCCGCACTGTAGTAACCGAGGCCCGGCTGATACAGGGCCATCTGCATATACTGTTCAAAACTCAGGGTGCCGCCTTGCTCCCTGATCGCCTGTTTAACGCATGCCACCAGTTGTTCACTGATGGCCTTTGCATGTTCGTCTGGTTCCGGGAGTTGTAGTGTTTCACTGGCAGGGGCTTGCATCGGCTTATTTAATTTCGATCGGTTTGTTGCGTGGAATTTCTTTTGCTTTGAGCGTTTTTTCTATACTCAGATCGGGCAGATCGTCATCCAGAAACCAGCGTTTGGATTCGGCGACATAAACCCAGTTTTGCACATCACGAATGGTTTTTACGTTGCTGTAATCTTCATGGTAAAAACTGATCTTGACGTGTACATCCAGCGTATCTTCGGAAGTCACCACACGTTCCAGCTCTTCGTATTCGGTCAGGTGAATGCCTTTCAGATAATCCAGATCGAGGTCGGCCTTATGCTTACCATCCGGTAGCTGGTAACGCGCGGCGTCCTCGTAATAGCCCCAGCGGAGTAATTTTCGATAACTGGCCAGCGCCTGCCACAGGTCATCTTTACGTTCCCCCTGTTCCAGCGTCGCACAGCCAGATAACAGCAGGCTAAAGCTCAACAACGACAGACTAATAACTATTTTTTTTAACATACTGTGTCTTCCTTATCGATTCAGTACGGGCAGCAGCCCCTGATAAATCATCTCTGCATAATGGCTGTTGGCCTGCAGGCTGAGATGAATGCCATCAGCACTCACAAATTCACTCACCTCGAGTTGGCGCTGCTGCATCTGTTCGGGTAAATCAATGCAGGGGGTATTGAGTTCATGAGCGATATTTTTTATGCAGGCATTATACGCTGCAAAGTTCTGTGAATAGCGCTCGCCATTTCCCTGATCGCCATCAACATCCCCGATCAAATGATTCACCACCAGCACCGCCTGTGACCGATGACGCGCGGCGATCGCGACAAACTCTCGCAGGTTGCGCGCGAACTCGTTGAGACTCACGCGAGGAATTGAACTCCAGTCTTTTACATTGGCATCATTAAAACCAAACTCGATCACTAGCACACCGGGCAGCAGGGGTAGAACTTCACTGGCGAAACGATCCATTCCCTGTGACGTTGTATTGCCACCGATACCCCGGTTATAGACCTTATAGGCAGAGTCCTGCAGGGTATTGAGTTTTTCCTGTAACAGACTTGTCCAGCGCTGATGCATAGCGAACTCTTCACCGTGGGTGATGGAGTCACCAAAGCAGATAATGTTTTTCAAAACGTCAGCTCCACCGTTTTCATCTTCAGCCCTGTCTTGTCGTAGTCCTGCCAGAGACGGGCAAAACTTCGTCCGAGTACCGGATGCATCATGTCACCTGCGATCTCGGCCAGAGGGCAAAGAACAAAGGGGTATTTAACAACGTCATCGCGCGGTAGACGCAAATCTTCCTGATCCGACTGCTGATTGCCAACCAGGAGTAAATCCAGATCAAGTTTGCGCTTTGCCAGGGGTGCGGAACGCTTTTCACAGGACGGTTTATTTTCAATCTCGCGCAGGGTCTGTTTCAGTTGGAGTGGTGTCAGATCTGATTCAAAACTCACCACCAGGTTATAGAAGTCATCACCCTCGAAACCCCATGCCTGCGTTTCCACGACCCGTGAGATACACAATTCACCGAAGCTCTGTTGCAGGGATTGTACGGCGATGCGCACCATATTCTCCCTGTCTATATTGGTTCCTATGCCCACACAGACACACGCCATACTCAGTCCCTGCTACCACGCTCTATGAGTACACCGATGTCCCTGACACCTTTTACCGCGCCCTGCTTATTGATACGGATACGTACCCAGGGCACCTTGAATTCCTCGCGAATGATTTCTGCCACTCTCTCGACCAGGGTCTCCACCAGCTGAAATTCACTCGCTCTGACATATTCAATGACCCGATTCGCAACCGCACCATAATCCAGGGTGTATTGCAGATCGTCTGTTTCAGCCGCGCGGCGTATATCTGTTGCCATCTCAATGTCGAATATCAGGGTCTGGCGGATACGCCGTTCCCAGTCAAATACCCCAACCAGGGTGTCTATGCGCAGATCGTTTAGATATATAATGTCCATCCGTTAAGCATGCCAAGTCGATCAGGTCGGCGCAAATATAAAATGACAAGCACCCTTATTGCAGTCCTCGCCGCCTATCTCATGGGTTCCCTGTCGTCCGCGATCATCGCCTGTCGTTTAATGGGCTTCGGTGATCCGCGTACCCAGGGTTCTGGTAACCCCGGTGCCACCAATGTCCTGCGTCTGTTTGGTAAAAAGGCCGCCATCATTACCCTCGCGGGCGATCTTCTAAAAGGACTGATTCCTCTACTGGTAGGCCGTTGGCTGGGGCTACCGATTGAAACACTGGCAATGATGGGCGTTGCCGCATTCCTTGGACACCTGTTCCCAGTCTTCTTTGGTTTCCGCGGCGGCAAGGGTGTCGCTACCTTTATAGGCGTCCTCTACGGCCTGGCCTGGCCGACCGGTGTGATCTTTATGCTGGTATGGAGCCTGATGGCGTGGCTATTCCGTTATTCCTCTCTGTCTGCCCTGATAGCAACGGCCAGTGCGCCACTGGTGATGTTCATGTTTATCCCATCGCAAAATGTCATTGGTGCCACGGTGTTGATGGCCAGCCTGCTGTTCTGGCGACACCGGTCAAACATCCGCAACCTGTTAACGGGTAAAGAAGACAAAATCGGTGAGAAAGATGATGAGCCCGTCAGCAGCGAATCAGACGGTGCTTAGTTCTTCCATATTCCAGCGCGGTGTGGCCTTAAACGACAGGGGTTCGTGCAAACCGGCCCTGAGCCGCTGATAACCCGCAAACGCAATCATTGCGCCATTATCTGTGCAGAAGGCCGGGCGCGGATAAAACACCTGCCCGCCGATCTCGTCTACCATCTCCTGCAGGCGACGACGCAGGTCGAAGTTGGCGCTTACGCCACCGGCCGCGACCAGTGTTTTCACACCCGTTTGCTGTAGGGCGCGCTTACATTTGATCGCAAGGGTATCGACCACCGCATCCGAAAAGGCCCGGGCAATATCGGCGCGAGTCTGTGGATCATCTTCGCATTGATTACGGGTTGTCATGGCATGGGTTTTCAGCCCACTGAAACTAAAGTCCAGCCCCGGTCTGTTAACCATAGGGCGAGGGAATTTGAAACGATCGCTGCGCCCTTCCCTGGCAGCACGCTCGATTGCTGGCCCTCCGGGATAACCGAGCCCCAGTAATTTTGCCGTCTTATCAAAGGCTTCACCTGCCGCATCATCCAGAGACTCACCGAGAATTTTATAGGAGCCTATGGCATCCACTTCGACCAGTTGTGTATGCCCGCCAGACACCAGCAGGGCAATAAATGGCAGAGGCGGAGCGGGATCTTCCAGCATCGGGGCCAGAATATGCCCCTCCATATGATGAACGCCGATGGCCGGCACGCCCCAGGTCCAGGCCAAGGAACGGCCAATCGCCGCACCGATAAGCAGCGCCCCGACCAACCCCGGCCCTGCGGTGTAGGCCACCCCACCGACATCCCGAGCAGTACAGTCGGCTTCCTGTAGCACCTGTTTTATCAATGGCGCCGCCTTGCGCACATGATCCCGGGATGCAAGCTCCGGCACCACGCCACCATACTGCTGGTGCAGTTCAATCTGGCTGTAGAGAGCCTCGGCGAGGATGCCCTGCTCTGAATCGTAGAG
>JBFIID010000131.1:0-7125 GCA_041601415.1 Gammaproteobacteria bacterium | reverse complement strand
CCGTGGAGTGCCCGCCGATAGTATCTGCTGGGACTTCAATCAGCCCGATTCCATTGATGGCGTGATCGGTGGCTTTCGTTTCAGCTCGGCGGTGGCCGAGGCGGATCTGGTCGGGCCGGTGAATTATGCACAACGCGTGGTTGGTGGCTGGGGACATGCACATAAACAAAACATGCGTGATGCCTTCGGCAAGGTCTTATCGCTGACCGCGATTGGTGAAAGCCTGCCGAATAAAAACACCTTTATCGATCTGGATCCGCTGGAAAAAGACGCGTTGGGCTTACCCAGGGCCCGAATCCATAGTCATCTCGATCAGATGGCGCTGAAGCGCCTGGCTTTTATGGCGCAGACCAGTCGTTCCGTGCTTGCGGCGAGTGGGGTTGAGGCCCTGTTCGAGGAATATGGCACCTATGATTTTTTCAGCTCCACGCATGTGTTCGGTGGTTGTCGAATGGGTAATGATGCTGAAACCTCGGTGGTCGATAGTTACGGGCAAAGTCATCGCTGGAAAAACCTGTTGATTGCCGATGCCAGTGTCTTCCCCAGCTCCGGTGGTGGTGAATCACCGTCGTTGACGATCGAGGCATTGGCGATCAGAACCGGTTTACATATCGCCTCACGTTTAATTCAGAAAACAGCTTAACAACGGGTACAGGGATGCGACGTCACAAACTACAATGGATACTGTTCATGACACTTATTTCTAGCACCTCAATCGCCGCTGAAGAATGTGTTGTGCTGTTGCATGGTCTGGCGCGTTCCGCCAGTTCGATGTCGAAAATGGCCGAGGTACTCACGTCCTCCGGCTATACCGCGATAAATTATCAATACCCCTCTACCAAACATTCGGTCGAGGAGCTGGCTGAGAGCGCGATTGATGATGCGCTGGGTCAATGCCCGAAAGACGCCACGATTCATTTCGTTACGCATTCCATGGGCGGTATTCTGGTGCGTCAGTATCTGCGCCATAAGCGTATTGATAAGCTTGGTCGGGTGGTGATGCTGGGGCCACCGAATAAAGGTAGTCAGGTGGTGGATACATTGAAGAATGTGCCGGGCTTTAAATTGATCAACGGCCCGGCGGGCATGCAACTGGGGACGGGGCGATTTAGCGTACCCAATACACTCGGGCCTGCGAATTTTGAACTGGGTGTGATCGCGGGTACTCGCAGTATTAATTTGATCCTGTCTACGATGCTACCGGATACCGATGACGGTAAGGTGACGGTAGAAAACACAAAGCTTGAAGGCATGTCCGATCACCTGAGCATGCCTGTGACACATCCCTTTATGATGAAGAACGAGTCGGTGATTGAGCAGGTAATCCACTTTCTGCGACACGGTGAGTTTGAAAAAACCTAGGCCTATTTCTGGCACTCCGCACAGTAAAAGCTGGAGCGTTGCCCGATGGTCTTTTGTTTAATAGCACTCGAGCACTGATGACATGCCTCACCGGCACGACCATAGACATTGAGTTGTTGTTTGAAATAACCCGGTTTGCCATCACTATTGGAAAAATCACGTAAGGTGGTTCCGCCCTGTTGAAGGGCGAATTCCAGCACCTGCTGGATATTGTTAAGTAAACGGCTGTAACGCAGTTTCGAGATCCTGCCGGCTGCCACTGTGGGTCGAATGCCGGCCAGAAACAGTGATTCACTGGCGTAGATGTTTCCAACCCCAACCACCACCTTACTGTCCATAATAAAATTTTTAATGGCAACACTTTTACCGCGACTGCGTTGGTAGAGATACGCGGAGGTGAATGAATCATCCCAGGGTTCCGGGCCGAGATCGCGCAGTAGTTTGTGTCCTTCTGCGGCAGAGGTAGTCCATAGCACGGCACCGAAGCGACGAGGATCACGCAGTCGCAGGCATTGCCCGTTTGCCAGAACGATGTCCACATGGTCGTGTTTTTCTACGGGCGTATCGCGGGCTAAGACACGCAGGCTACCAGACATGCCGAGGTGCATGATTACCGTGCCACGTTCGGTGCGTAACAATATGTATTTACCACGGCGGTCTACCTGTTCGATGCGCTGTCCGGGTAGTTGTTTACCGAGTGACGCCGGTACCGGCCAGCGTAAGGCAGGTTGGCGTACGATGACCTGAACCACCTGTTGCCGGAGTAGATGCTTCTCGATACCACGCCGGGTGGTTTCGACCTCTGGTAATTCCGGCATCCGTTCAGTCTTCCAGCTTGTGCAGTTCGGGTAACAGATGAGGCAGCACACTGCTGGCGAAATGATATTGCACTCCGGCCTTGCTGTTGGCCAGGATCAGTTCATCGTCCACAGAAATTATATCCAGCTGCAGTCGACTAAGATCAGAAAAAACCAGATTAACGGTACCGAAATAGTCGTCTATCTTTAGTGGTTTGACCTGCGCGGCACGCGCCTGACGCCAGACGCCGGCCAGGGTCGCAATCCGTTCATTACTCCAGGCCTCGCTACTGGCAGTGTCTGTCCATTGATTACTGAGCCACTTGAAATGATGACCTGGATAGGCGATCGAGACCAGCTGTGCATCCTTGTTAAACAACTCGGCGGCATAGAAATCGGTGGCTGAACTGATCAGGTGATGGTAGATAGAGTCCGGTACCAGATGCACCTGCTGGTTGAACAGGATATAGCGTTCGCCACTGATGGGATGGCTGTCACCAAACTGGATTTCGGTATCGTTGTAGCGCAGTAGAATCTTGGGTTCTTCGAGTTCATATTCTGCCAGTTTGTTTTCATCCGCAACGAAACTCGCAGAGGCGGGCACCTTGAGATAGCGCAACAGGGAGGTAATGCGTTCATTATTTGCCGGCCCCTGTACCGGTTCGGTGATCTGCCATTCTCCGTTTTGCTTCTGCAGCACTATGGCATCGCGATCGCGGCGTTCGATGGCGATGCGTTGCACCTGTACGGCACCCAGTTTGAGCAGGGTGTTTTCCTGTTCTGCGCGTTCCTTTTTGAGATCAAGCCAGATAAACAGAATGAGAATGGCGAACAGTCCAAGCAGGAAAAAATTAATTTTCTGTTTTGCTCTACTCATAAGATAATTTTACCCGACTACAATTTACTGCGAACTAACCAGACACGAATACCGGTAATCACCAGCACCAGTGGCAGACCGAGTAGAAAGCCGAAGGCAATCAGCATAGAACTGGTTCTGGACAGGCTTAGATCCACATCGTTGGCCGTGCGTGCCGGAATGTCTATGAGCTTGTCTTCACTCACCAGCCAGTTAATCATGCGATAACCGAGATCCAGATTGCCACTGTTACCAAGATAGGGGTTGGCGAGAAAGTCACCATCGCCAGTGATGATGATGCGTTGCTGTGTGTCTGCCTGCTCACGACTGAGTGCATAGGCAATGGTGAGCGGACCCTTAATATCGGTGTCGCCGTCCGGGCTGATGTTGCCCTCTAGTTTACCGCCTTCACTCCAGGCCTCTTTTGCCGTTTGTAACAGACCGGTGGCCTGCCAGCCAGATACGGCCTGCAGGTAAAGACCGGCGGCCTCGGGAAATACAGTGACGAAGTTGAAGCCTTCGGTTACCGGGTGTGATGCATAGCTGGTAATAATGCTGATGGTGGGGTGGTTGACACCATAGGCGCGCGCGGTCGGGTCGGCGATGGTGCCGGGGATCTGTTTGAGGCCGAGATCCGCCGCGAGTGGTTCCAGCCCCATCATCGAATCGGGTTCCAGTAACCAGAGCAGATTGCCACCGCCGTTTACATAGTCCCTGATGGCTGCAACTTCACCGGCTAACAGGTCGATCAGCGGATTGGCGATAACCAGTACCGTGGTGTTATCGGGAATGGTCTTTGCTTTGGCCAGATTGATGCTTTGGATAGTGAGACCACGGCTGGCGAGATTGGTGATCCACTGACCGACATCATGGTTCGCCTTGCCGAAGGGGTTACGTTCCCCGTGACCCTGTAGGAATACGACCCATTTATCTTCACTGCGCACCAGTCGCTGCAGGGCATTGGTAAACGACTGTTCGGAATAACTGGTCAGGTGTTCGGTCTTGCCAGCAAATTGCAGTAACAGTTCACCGTCTACGGTGATGCCTTTTTCACGTAAGACACCGGGTGCGGTATCCGGATTGACGAAGCTTAGCTGGATGTCACTTTTGCGTTTTTGATAGCGCCCAACCAGGGTGCTGATACGTAATCGCAGGGGCTTTTCATCCTTCGCATAGGCGGTAATCTGTAAAGGACCCTGCATCGCATCGAGCACCTGATGACTGGTTTCGGACAGGCTATGGCGACCGGCGTGGGTCCAGTCGCTGCTGACTTCATAACGGTTGCTGAGCCAGGCCAGAAGGCCGGCGATGACCACTATCAGAATCAGTGTCAGATAGTCCTGCAGGGTTTCAAACAGGCGTGCCAGTCGGCCACTGCGGGCTGTGTGTTCCTTACTCATTTGCTCAACCTGTCCGTTTCCAGTCGCCAGATACTGAGTAGCAGAAAGCTCACGCAGATCAGCAGGTAATAGGCGATGTCGACGCTACTCACCATGCCCTTCAGCATCGACTGAAAGTGATTGGTGATGGAGAGATAGGAGAGCAGGGCGCTGCCGCCTGCCTCGGTACTTTTACCCGACCAGTCGATGATCCACAGGATCAAGAGGACACCGAAACAGCTGATGCCGGCGACTGTCGGGTGAGCGGTTAGCGATGACATGAACAGGCCGATGGCGACAAATGCTGCGGTCATCAGAAACATACCAAGACTGCCTGCGGCCAGTTGTCCCAGATCCAGATGTCCACCGATCAGCAGTGACAGGGGCATCAGGGTAATCATCAGTTGCATGACCAGGAAGAATCCCATCAGGCCGATAAATTTACCAATGACGATCTGACTGAGGCTGATGGGGGAGGCCAGCAGCAGGGGCAGCGTGCCATTGGCGCGTTCTTCGCTGAACAGACGCATGGACATCAGTGGCACGACCAGCAGCAATACGATGGCGCTGCTACCGAACAGGGGCGCGGCGACGATGTCCGTGACACCCGGTGCGCCGTCCAGTCCCTGCAGGCGTGGCTGAAACTGAAAGAACAGATCGATGCGTGCCAGAAATATATAGGCCATGATGAATTGCACCACGGCGAGAATGGTCCAGGCGGTGGGCGAGATAAACAGGTTACGAAATTCGCGTGAGGCGATGGCCATCCACATCAGGCTGCGTTCTCCTCGTGACAGGTGAGTTGCACAAACAGTTCTTCCAGGGTCTGGCGCGTGGGGCTGAGTTCATACACTTCCCAGCCCTCTGTCACCGCGCGTTGCGCCAGTTCGGTGGCCAGTTGTTCGGGCTGGGGGTGATAGAGCAGAAAGTGTTCGGCATCAATGATCTCGAGCCGTTCAACGCCGGCCAGCGCGGCGAGTTCGGCTTCTGGTGGTGCTTGCCTGAGTGCCATGCGAAGACAGCCAGGTTGATGCGTCTGCAGGGTAGACAGATGTTCATCCAGTACCAGCCTGCCGTTATTGATGATCAGTACCCGGTCACAGACGGATTGAACTTCCGGCAGGATGTGGGTGCTGAGAATGACACTGTGATCACGCCCCAGTTCACGGATCAGATCGCGTATTTCGCGGATCTGGTTTGGATCGAGCCCGACAGTGGGTTCGTCGAGCAGGATGATCGCGGGGTTATGGATTATCGCCTGGGCGATCCCCACGCGTTGCTGGTAGCCCTTGGAGAGATTACGGATCAGACGATGACCGACCTCGTCCAGTCCACAGCGATGTTTTGCATTCACCAGCGCCTCACCCGTCTGATAATGCGGAATGGAATGCAGGCTGGCACAGTAGAGCAGGTATTCATCGACATTCAGGTCGACATACAGGGGAGGTATTTCGGGCAGGTAACCGATCTGGCGCTTTGCCTCATGGGGTGAGTCCTGCAGATCGATGCCGCCCACTTTAATTTGTCCACTGGAGGCCGCCAGCGTGCCTGCAAGCATTTGCAGGGTGGTGCTTTTACCGGCGCCATTAGGGCCGAGAAATCCCAGCACTTCACCGCGCTGCAACTTGAAGTTTATGCCGTTAACGGCACAATGGCTGGCGTAAAAACGTGTCAGGTTCTGGACTTCAATCAGCGTGTCGTTGCTCATGTCCGGCAGATTGTACTTAAAAATTTCTTCAAAGTCTGATACCTCGAAAATTTACCGCACAGGACGATAGTCAGTATGCAAAGACAGATACTCGGGATAGACACAGGCGGCACATTCACCGACTTCGTCCTGTATGACAAGGGTGAGTTACGCATTCACAAGGTGCTCTCCAGTCCGGCCGCGCCGGAACAGGCGATCCTGCAGGGAATCGCTGAAATGGGACTCGATCTGGATAACCTGAAAGTCGTGCATGGCTCTACCATTGCCACCAATGCAGTGCTGGAGGGTAAGGGTGCGCGCACCCTGTTTATCACCAATCACGGTCTGGGTGACACCCTCAGCATCGGTCGGCAGGCACGCCGCGAACTCTACAACCTGCAACCGCAGCCAGTGCTACCCCCGGTGCCTAAACAGCACTGTCTGGAGACGGGCGGTCGACTGTCTGCCGACGGAGAGGTACTAGAGGATCTAAGCCTGCGGGATCTTGAAGTCCTGAGTGAACAGATAAGCAAGTTACAACCCGAGGCCGTCGCCATCAACCTGCTGTTCTCGTTTCTCGATGACCGTTTTGAACGCGCCATTGAGGCCGTTATTCCGGGAGAGATTTTTGTCTCCCGTTCCTCGCGGGTATTACCCGAGTACCGTGAGTATGAGCGAGGTATTACCACCTGGTTGAACGCCTATGTGGGGCCCCTGGTGCAGGGCTATCTGGCGCGGCTTGAAAAACGCCTGTCACCAGCGCCACTGACCATCATGCAGAGTTCGGGTGAGACCTGTCGTGCCGAACAGGCGGGAAACCTGGCGGTGCACCTGCTGCTCTCCGGTCCGGCGGGTGGTCTGCAGGGGGCCCATTATATCGGTGGTTTATCTGGAAGTGAGCAGTTGCTAACACTGGATATGGGTGGCACTTCCACGGATGTCGCCGTGATCAGTGGTGAATTATCCCTGAGTTCCAGCGGCCATATTGCCGGTTTCCCGGTAGCGGTGCCGATGGTCGATATGCATACCATTGGCGCCGGTGGT
>JBFIID010000130.1:0-7270 GCA_041601415.1 Gammaproteobacteria bacterium | reverse complement strand
TCACATAACTGGGAAGAGCTACGTCGTTTCATGTGGGATTATGTTGGTATCGTGAGAACCACAAAACGGCTGCAGCGCGCAAAAAACCGAATCAACCTTTTGCGTCAGGAAATTGCTGAATATTATGGCAACTTTAGAGTCACGAACGATTTGATTGAACTACGTAATCTGGTCCAGGTAGCGGAGTTGATTGTTCGTTCTGCATTAAGTCGAAAGGAAAGTCGCGGGCTGCATTACACACTGGACTATCCTGAAGCCGACACCACACAGAACGGCGTTGATACAGTCCTTGACCCCGACACAGAAACGTCTGAGCCCCACTTCTAACACATTGCAACGACAAGGTTCGATATGACACCAGAAAACTACACGGCTAATTCTGATCTGCTCAAGGATCGTCACATCCTGATTACCGGTGCCGGGGACGGTATCGGTAAACAGGCCGCCCTGACTTATGCTGCACACGGAGCCACGGTGATTTTGCTCGGCAGGACAATCAGAAAACTGGAGGCTGTCTATGACGAGATTGAGGCCAGTAATGGTCCTGAACCTGCTATCTATCCGATGAACCTTGAAGGCGCAACGGAAGCAGAATACCAGGAACTGGCGGATACGGTTGAGACTGAATTCGGCAAGCTGGACGGTTGCCTGCACAATGCCGCCCTGTTTCATGGCCTGTCCCCCATTCTCAATCACAGTTATGAAAAATGGATAGCCATCATTCAGGCTAATCTGAATGGCCCATTCCTGATGAGTAGAGCACTGATTCCGGTCATGGCCCGTGCGGATCAAGCCTCCATGATTTTCACCCTGGCGGATGTCGGACTTGAGGCGAAGGCATATTGGGGAGCATATGGAATCAGC
Source organism: Gammaproteobacteria bacterium (assembly GCA_041601415.1). GTDB lineage: Bacteria > Pseudomonadota > Gammaproteobacteria > JBFIID01 > JBFIID01 > JBFIID01. Next base: position 6,406 of record JBFIID010000130.1, on the reverse strand, counting down.
AAGTTTGCTATTAATGGCCTGATGCAAACGCTTGCCGATGAACTGGAAACGAATACGGCAATCCGGGTGAATGCCATCAACCCGGGCATCGTTGCTACACGAATTCGCGCTCTGGCCTACCCTGCCGAATCACCCAAAGATCATCCTGCGCCCAGCAGTATCATGCAAACCTATCTATATTTAATGGGGCCCGACAGCAAAAGCGTCAATGGTCAGACGCTAAACGCACAATAATCAACCGATTGTAACGTTTTACGTAGTTAATGCGTAGAATCAGATGATCGATGGCCACACAGGCGACATAGATTTGACACATCATTGCCGACGGCAAACAATTGCCGTCTAGCTCCAAGACACATATCTCATAAAATACAGTTGGTTACGTGATTATTGAGAGGTTCGTTCAAGGTTGGCACCAACCATGCATGTTCTGGAACAACTTTGAACAGATGGAATAGAAGCATGTCAACTCCAGAACAAAACGTACGTAATAATCTGCTGACAGGAAATTTTGGGATGTTTGCTATGAATAATCAGTTAAAGCACATAGAACAAAACGTTCTGAAATTATCCAATATGTTGCAAAGCACGCTGGATATAGAAGGTCTGTTTGAGATCCTCGGTATCGAACTTGCCGGTCATGTACCGCATATGAGTCTGGTTTATGAAAACCCGGTTGATAACATCTTCTACAAAAGTGGTGAGATATCAACACACTCCTGTGAATACAATGTCGTACTCATTAACCAGCCATTAGGCGTGGTGAAACTAACCCGTGCGACACCCTTTTCAGATGCCGAGATGGAATACCTGGAAACCATCCTGAGTGCCCTGATTTACCCCCTGAGAAACAGTCTGCTTTACCATCGCGCCATCCATGCCGCCTATACCGACCCTGTCACGGGTGTCGGCAACCGCGCCTCAATGGATGCCTGCCTGGATCGTGAAATTGATCTGTGCAAACGCCACGAAACCCCTATGACATTACTCATGATGGATCTGGACTTCTTCAAGAAGACCAACGATACCTACGGCCATATCGCCGGTGATGCCGTACTGCGAGAGATCGTCAAATGTACTGAAGAATGTGTGCGTAAATCAGACATGATGTTCCGCTATGGCGGTGAAGAGTTCGTCGTCATGTTGCATAACTCTACGCTCAAAGGTGCTAGCGCACTGGCAGAAAGAATTCGTCATGCGATTGAACACCGCGAACTTAATTTCAATGGCATGGTGATTTCCATGACCACCAGCATCGGCCTTGCCGTACTCGAAAAACAGGATGACATGCATGCCCTCCTGGACCGCGCAGATAAAGCGCTCTACAGGGCCAAGGAAACCGGCAGAAATAAAGTGGTATCCGATCGTGAGTTGATGTGAACCTGAATATTACTCAGCGAGCAGTTGCAGCAGTTGCTGTTCGCTGAGGATAGTAACACCGAGTTTTTCTGCCTTGTCATACTTACTACCCGCGTTTTCTCCGGCGACCAGATAACTGGTTTTAGCCGATACACTGCCCGAAACCCGTGCCCCTCTCGCCAGTAATAGCTGTTTTGCCTGTTCACGACTAAAACTCTCCAGCGTTCCCGTGAGTACAAAGGTCTGCCCTGCCAGACTGGCATCGGTCTGGTCGCTGCCGGCAACCTCGGGCCAGTGTATACCCACTTCATCAACCAGGCTCTGGAGCACCGAAACGTTCTCTGACTGGCGGAAGAAAGCGGCAATATTTGCCGCCACGACCGGACCGACATCCTCAACCTCCAGCAGTTCTTCTTCGCTTGCCTGCTGAAGCCGGGAAAGGCTCTTGAAATGATTCGTCAGTGACAGGGCCGTCGCCTCGCCCACTTCCCGGATTCCCAATGCGTAAATGAATCTATTAAACCGGGTTGAGCGACTTTTCTGCAATGCATCGATCAGATTCTGCGCTGATTTTTCACCCATGCGCTCCATTGCGGCCAGTTGTTCCAGACTCAGTCGATACAGATCCGGTAGTCGATTTACCAGGCCGCGTTCCACCAGTTGCTCGACCAGTTTCTCACCAAGACCTTCGATATCCATCGCCTTGCGCGAGGCAAAGTGTAGTATCGCCTGTATGCGCTGTGCCGGGCAGACCAGACCACCACTACAACGCAGGGCGGCCTGGTTTTCTTCCCGGACCGCGGCTGAACCGCAGATTGGGCAGGTCTTCGGTATCTGGTAAGGCTCTGTATGCTCAGGGCGACGTTCCAGAATGACACGCACAACCTCGGGTATGACATCTCCCGCGCGCCTGACCACTACCGTGTCACCGATGCGGACATCTTTGCGTTCCAGTTCCTGTTGGTTATGCAGCGTCGCATTGGTGACGATAACCCCACCAACCTTAACCGCCTCCAGTCTCGCTACCGGCGTTAATGCGCCCGTTCTACCCACCTGCACATCAATATTTTCCACCCGGGTCAGTTCCTCCTCGGGCGGGAATTTATAGGCGATGGCCCAGCGTGGTGCGCGTGAGATAAAGCCCATTTCCTGCTGTTGTGCATAGTCATCCAGCTTATAGACCACACCGTCGATCTCGTAGGGCAGTTGACTGCGACGCCGCATCACCGCCTGATAGTAATCAAGACAGGCCTGGAGCCCTGCAAGCCTGGCGGTTTCATCGGAAATACGCAGTCCCCAGGCGCGTAAAGATTGCAGCATCTGATAATGGCTTTCTGGTAATTCTGCCCCTTCAATGATGCCGATTCCGTAACAGTAGATACTGAGCGGACGCGAAGCCGTAATTGCGGGATCCAGTTGTCTGAGACTGCCCGCAGCGGCGTTTCGCGGGTTCGCGAATAATTTGGCCCCCAGTTCTGTCTGTCGCTGATTAAGATCGTGAAAGCCCTGTTTACTCATATAGACCTCTCCACGCACCTCCAGTCGCTGCGGGTAGTCATCGCCTCTCAGTTTGAGGGGAATAGAGCTTATTGTCCGTACATTGGCTGTCACATCCTCACCGCTTGTGCCGTCACCACGGGTGGCGGCTCTGACTAGCAGGCCGCTCTCATACAGCAGACTAACCGCAAGTCCATCCATTTTGAGTTCAGCCGTATAGCAGGCCTGTTCCGTATTCAGACGTTGGCAAATGCGCTGATCAAAGGCTGTCACATCCTGAGCCTGAAAGGCATTCGATAATGACAACATCGGTATTTCGTGGCTGACTTCCGCGAAACTGGACAGGGGTGCTGCGCCAACGCGCTGGGTCGGGGAGTCCGCAGTGATCAGATCCGGGTTTTGTTGCTCCAGTGCCTGCAGCTGCTGATAAAGACGGTCATATTCCACATCCGGTATATGTGGTTCATCGAGGACGTGATAGTAGTAGTTGTGCTGGTTTATTTCGTCTCTGAGTCGCTCGATCTGCTTAACTGCAGCGACGTTCTCAGACATGGGTCAACTGGGCTCGCATTGCGTCGATGGTTTCTTCGCTGAGAGGTTGCCGACTACGGTCCAGGAGTTGTGCATTCAGGAGTGTGGCCAGACGTTCAGCGGTGTTCAGCATCAATTCCAGGCTCACGCGGTCATCACGTTGACCGTCTGCCCGCATGAAGATAACAAAGCCTTTGGTGTGCAGGGACTGTTCCAGCATTAGCGGGTCAAACTTGCCGGGTTCAAACATGTTGGCAAGGCTGAACAATGGCTCCTTGTCAGCACTTTGTCCTACCCCGTAATGGTGGAAGATATCCATCTCGCCGTGCTCCAGACCAACGTCTCGCAGGGCAGTCAGGGCATCTGCGCCGGAGAAACCCTGTTCATCCTGTGACATCAGCCCGATCAGGAGGATAATGTCATTACTGACTTTCTCGGCACGTGAATTTGAGATGTCGTCCTGCCCTTCCTCAGCGTTTTTAAAGATATCAGCTGTCTCAGGATTCTCATCATCATCTTCACTAAACAGGAAGCTATGTTGAGTGCCGGGAAGAACATCATCCTCGGGATCGTTAATCATCATCGGCTGTTCGACAATCTCGTCCGTATTTTCACCGGTGTCTCTATCATGGCCAAAGCTGAAGTTCTCGACCACAGGATCAATGAAGTCATCGTCATCAAGTTCACTCAGGACCGGCTCATGCTGGGGGCCCGGGCGTTTGCCGGATGCCACCCTGCCGGGCTTTTCTGGTCGTTTGCTCCAGAGGAATATGACGCCGAATACCAGCACGGCGATGATCATCAATACCAGACGTAGATTATCCATTTAGAATTCGCCCGTGCAGCTTAGCTCCATCTCGACATCAGCACTTCAGGCTGATTTTGCCATTTCCATTGCCTCATCCATATCCACTGAAACCAGGCGCGAGACCCCTGGTTCATGCATGGTCACACCGATCAACTGACGTGAAATCTCCATCGTGATCTTGTTATGCGTGATGAAAACAAATTGGATTGATTCTGACATCTGTTTCACCATTTCACACAGACGGCCAACATTGGCATCATCCAGCGGTGCATCGACCTCGTCCAGCAGACAGAACGGAGCCGGATTGAGCTTGAACAGTGAAAAAATGAATGACACGGCGGTCAGCGCCTTTTCGCCACCTGACAACAGATGAATCGAGCTATTGCGCTTCCCTGGAGGTCTAGCCATAACCGTCACACCGGTCTCAAGCAGGTCACTGTCGGTTAATTCCAGGTATGCATGGCCCCCACCAAACAGGGTTGGGAACAACTCCTGAACACCGGCATTGACCTTATCGAAGGTTTCCTGGAAGCGGGTCCGTGTTTCTCGGTCGATCTTGGCAATCGCTGTTTCGAGGGTGTTCAGCGCATCGGTCAGATCGGTATGTTGTTTATCAAGGTATTCTTTACGCTCTGATTCACGTGCGAACTCATCAATGGCAGCCAGATTGATAGGGCCGAGACGATGTATACGGGTACCGATTTTTTCCAGTTCCTCGTTCCATTCCTGACTGTTCGCCTCCTCTGGCAACGCTTCCAGGAGGTCTTCCAGCTTGAACTGGGTATTCGCGATCTGCTCTTCGATACCCTGCAGTCTCACCTGACACTCACGCGCCGCCATGCGTGCCTGTTCGAGTCGGTCGCGGCAGGACTGGATGCGTTCTTCCGATTGATGTCGTTGCGTTTCCAGTTCGCGCAGCGTGTTATCAACCGTCTGCAACTTATTCCTGGCGTCTGCCAGGTCTGTCTCAACCGAGACGCGCTGCTGCAAACTGACCTGTAGTTCCTGCTGTAGTCGTTCTATCGGTTGCTCGGTCTGATCGTAGTCGAGCTGTAGTTGCTGACTTCTGAGCTGTAGCTGCTCCACCAGAGACTGGTTGCGTTGCATCGCCTGCTGCAAACCAGTTCTGCGGGTTCTCAAGGTTTCAAGCTGGAGTGTCAGTTGATGCCGTTGATCGCGAGAATTACGCCATTCATCCCTGATCGTCTGCAAACGTGACTGCAAATCCTGCCTTTGATCACCCATCAGCAGACTTTTCTGCTCGACTTCCTGCAGCTTTTCTTCGGCCAGTTGTAGCTGTTCGAGCGCCACATCGCGCTGCATATTCTCGTTTGTCTGTTTAGTCTCTAACTCACCCAGCTCTTCAGCGATTTTTTGCCCGCGAGCGGTAATTTGTTCCAGGTGCGCCTTGCGGGAAGCCAGTTGGGATGAGAGCTGCCTGCGTTGTTCTTCCACCTGATTGATCGAACGGCGCATTTCATCAGAGTGAGCATCCTGTTCCCTGATCTGCTCGCGTCGGCTCTCAATCTGTTCGCTTAGCGCATCAATTTGATGTTCAAGGGTATGCGTTTCATCGAGAAGTTCCTTGATGTCTTTCTCGCGTGCCAGCACACCTGCCTTTTCATCCTGATCACCGAGCACTTCAAGCCAGTTATTACCTAACCAGAGCCCATCACGGGTAATGATTGACTGTCCCTGCTTTAATTGTGGGCGTAAGCTCAGGGCCTGCGAGAGATTTTCGGCAATGAAAATGCCCGCAAACAGGTCATCAACAGGATGACTACTCGTTATTTTGCTGCTCAGGCTATCTGCCGCGAGATCTGAGTAAGACACCGTAACGGCACGGTCATCCAGAGCGCAAAAATAGGTGTTTTCAAGACCTGCCACCTGCTCACCCAACCGATCGATCGAATCCACACAGACCGCTTCCAGACGTTTACCGAGAACGATTTCCACGGCATGTTCCCAGCCATCATCAACTACAATTTCCTGCGCCAGTCGCGATGCTTTTTCCAGACCCTGGGCCTGCAGCCAGGCCAGTACGTCACCCTGTTGCTGTCCCAGTGCGGACTGCTGTAGAGCCTCCAGTGAGGCCAACCGACCGCGTTGCTGTTGCTGACGCGTGCGCAGCTCGTCAAGCTCGCTAGAATCTGTATGAACTAGTTCTCGTAACTCTCTTATTTTTAATTTGTTTTCTTCGAAATTGTCCTG
>JBFIID010000129.1:0-7289 GCA_041601415.1 Gammaproteobacteria bacterium | reverse complement strand
GTGCGTTTAAACAGGAAGCCGAAATACGGTAGATCACCAAAGAACGGCACCTTGGTCACATCATTGCGATTGGTCTGCTCGTAGATACCACCCAGCACGACTGTCTCACCATTTTCGACTAACACCTGGGTTTCTACGTTCTGAGTATCAATACTTGGAATCCCGCCAAACTGCTGGCCAACGGCATCTTTACTCACCTTAAGATCCATAATGATACGGTCATCCGGCGTAATCTGTGGCGTGACTCTGAGGCTCAACACGGCTTCCTTGAACGATGTCGTTGTTGCACCACTTGAAGATGCCTCCTGGAAGGGGATTTCTGTACCCTGCTCAATTAACGCCTCATGCTGGTTTGCTGTGATAACACGTGGATTTGACAGAACCTCACCACGGCCTTCAGCCTGCAGGGCGGATAACTCGAGTTGCAATAACCAGGTACCGACTTTACCAATCGCCAGACTTGCTGCACCCGCAGGTCCAGTAACCGGCAAATCGACTAAATAGGGTTCATTTGTACTACCGTTGATGGAAGCGCCTGTGAGCACGCCAGCAAAATCCACATTACCAGGTCGCGCACCACTCGCTTCGGCGAATAAGCGGCCATCACCAAAAGACTCCTGTCTGGATGTATCCTTGCTGTAACCAAAACGTACACCAAGATCCTTACTGAAGTCTTCATTAGCCACCACTATTCGGGATTCAATCAACACCTGCCTGATCGGAATATCAAGTTTGTTGATGACCTTTCTGATCTCTCTCAGTTTATCTGCCGTATCCTGCAGCAAGAGTGTGTTCGTACGGCTATCGATTGAAACATCACCACGAGATGAAAGCAGGTTGTTGCCTTCTGCCTTTAGCAGGGCAGCAAGATCTTCCGCCTTGGCATAATTGACCTGCATAAACTCTGTGCGGACTGGAGAAAGTTCTTCAATCTGTTGCTGTGATTCCAGTTCAAGTTTTTCACGAGCGGCCACTTCTTCCTGTGGGGCGACCATTATGACATTACCGACTTGTCGCATTGCCAGGCCCTTGGCGCGCAGAATGATATCCATCGCCTGATCCCAGGGGACATTTTTCAACCTCAGGGTCACATTACCCGAGACCGTATCACTGGCCACCATATTGAAGCCGGTAAAGTCAGCAATTAGCTGCAACACGGCACGCACTTCAATGTTCTGGAAATTCAGCGACAGACGTTCGCCCGTGTAACTGAATTTGTCTTTCTTCAGTGATTCCTGCTCTTCTTCTGTCAGAGGTTTGACCTCAATGGTCAGTAACTCATCAGACTGATAGGCGAGCTGTTCATAGAAACCACCCGGCGATATCACGATACGCACGCCATTCCCCTGAACGTTGGTATCAATCTGTTTCACAGGTGTTGCGAAATCCACTACATCCAGACGACGATTCAATTTCTCGGGTAATAGTGTATTGGCAAACTCGACCACTATTTCACCCGCTTCTTCCTGAATATTCACGGGGATATTAGGGTTAGACAATTCAACGATGATGCGTCCTTCACCATTGGCTCCACGCCTGAAATCTATATTATTGATCTGCGCAGAAGATGATTCTGGAGTCTTTGCTGAAAGGTTTTTTGTCTCCAGATCTGAGGCCATAGCATTTTCCAGGGTAATCATTACCGCAGAACCTTCTGTGCTAATTTCATAGGGCACCATCTGAACCAGGTTCAGTACCACGCGCGTACGACCACCGGCTTCAACGGCATTGATACTATGCGCCATACCTATACCGATAGATTTATTTTTCTGCTGCAAGCCCAGAACGGTACCCGGAAAATCCAGAGCTAATCTGGCCGGGTTATCAATGGTAAAACTCAGCGGAGCCTGTTCCAGAGTCTCTGACAACTCCATCCTGATCTGCACCCTGTCGCCTGGTAATGACGAATAACTGATGGCATCCAGACTAGCGCCTGCGGCATACGCCTGAACAGCAATACCCTGCAGTAGCAATACTAATAACAGGCTAAAATAGCTGCGCCCTCTTTGTAAGGCAGTTGTTAAACGAACCGCCTTAAAGTGCGATGTGTGAAAAATATTCATCGTACATTACCCCTACTTTGGGTTATTCCTCAATTAGTGCCAAAGACGCCTGGCGCTCATCCCAGTTGCCCTGCGTGTCCTTAATGATCTCGCGCAATTCAATACCTTCTTCGGCAATACTGATAATTTTGCCGTAATTAACGCCAATATAATTACCCGTTTTGACTCGATGTATTACGCCGTTATTGTCCTGAATAATGCCCCACAATTCGTTCTGGTCTTCCAGCGTACCAACCATGCGCAAGCTATCCAGTTCAAATTGTTCCAGTTCTTCACGGTTCCGGTTACGAATCTCTTCTATATATTTCTGTTGTTTTGCGTCAGTGACCTTTTCCTTGATTTCCTCTTTCTTCTCTTCATAGAAAGGTTCAAACGGATCCCGCAAATTGTTATCAGCAGACTGGTACAGGTATCTTTCATAAGGTTTGATTTCTGGTAAGGGCTCGATACGCCCACTCTTCCGGGCCAGCACTTCCTGCGTGTAGATATCCAGATCACTCATATCCGTATTTACGCAACCAGAAAGGATAAGCGTCACACCAAACAGGACCAGGCTCTGTGAGAAAGATGCATGTCTCATTTCGCGACCTCCTCATCTTCGTCCTGATAGCGATAGGTTTTGGCCGTGGTTTCCATCACCAGCGAGGAACCAGAACTGCCCTTAGCAGAGGCCGCTGCGCTGATTTTAATATCATGCTGAGTCACAATACGTGGCAGGTCGGCCACGCCACTGACAAATTCACCAAACTGGTGATAACTGCCTGTGACCCGAATCTTGATTGGTAACTCCACGTAAAAATCAGCAGGTGTTTCTACACCGGGTTTAAACAACTCAAACTCGAGTCCGCTGGCCAGCCCCTGCTGAGAAATATCAACGAGTAGCGCCGCAACCTCTGTCTTGCCCGGCAGTCGTTTCAGCATCTCACCAAACGTCTGCGCCATATCTTCCATCTGTTTTTCCAGTGCCGCCAGATTAGCCGCTTTCTTTTGTTTGGCTTCGAAGGACACCTTCAAGTCGGCTTCTTTTCTGGTCACTTCTTCAAGTTCCAGCTGTTGATGCTGGGTATCAAAATACCAGCCAGCACCTAGTAAGAGGCCGCAAAAAACAATAATCGCCACCGCCTGAACCGGAATCGGCCAGTTACCCGGGTTGTTCGGATCCAGATTCTGCAGATCGGACATCTTCATGATTCGGTTCCCTCATCTTCAGGGTTCTTAATCTGAACCTGCTGCATCCGTAAGGTAAATTTACTCAGCCTTCTGCCATCTGCTGCGCGAGTTTCAATCACATCGAGTGTCGGGGAGGTTACCCATTCAGAGGCCTCTACATTGCGCATAAAGTTGGATACGCGGGCATTTGAACGTGCCACGCCTCGCACCGTAATTTTATCGCCCTTCTGGGAGATGTCTTCGAGGAAGACGCCTTCCGGCAAAGTTGTAACCAGTTCATCAAACAAATGCACAATAACGGGCCGACTGGTCTGCAACTGCTCAATAGCACGCATTCGGGACAACAGTTTCTCTTTCTCTTTCTCGATTTCCTTGATGCGCCTGATTTTCTTGTCGAGCAGTGCATTCTGCTGTTCTATATACTGGTTTCGAGCATTCTGATAACTGATGCGCTCTTCGAAGTGATAGTGCACCAGACCAACAACAACACCGATGCAGACCGCCGCCACACCCAGCATGGTGTAAAAGCGTACCATTCGCTCCTTGCGGAGTTCCTCGCGCCAGGGCAGTAGATTAATGCGAGCCATCAGTCAAAACTCCTCATCGCCAAACCACAGGCAATCATCATGGCCGGAGCATCATTACTCAGGGTCTCCGCCCGGACACGGGAAGCCAGCGCCATATCGGCAAATGGGTTTGCAATGGTTACTGTTGTACCTGTTTTCTCAGTAATCAAATCCTTGATACCTTCTGTGGATGCGCAACCACCTGCCATGATGATGTGGTCTACGGCGCCAATCTGACTTGATGAGAAAAAGAATTGCAGTGCACGACTCACCTGTTGCGCCATGGACTCCTTAAAAGGATCCAGGACTTCAGGCCCATAATTATCAGGCAGGCCTCCCTGGCGCTTCGCCAGACCCGCTTCTTCATAGGTCAGACCGTAGCGACGCTGGATTTCTTCGGTCAACTGTCGTCCACCGAACACCTGCTCACGGGTATACACAATTTTCTGATTTTCCAGCACGCTGAGAGTTGTCATGGTGGCACCGATATCAACAACGGCAATCGTCTCACCGAAATCATTCGCATTGTCACCGAGTATCAGACTCACGCTGTTCTCCAGCGCAAAGGCCTCCACATCAACAACCTTCGCTGTCAGACCACCTAATTCCAGTGCTGCGACGCGCATATCCACATTGTCACTGCGGGATGCCGCCAGCAGGACATCCACCTTGCCAGGGTCGGTTTCAGAGGGACCAATCACCTGAAAGTCCATACTGATTTCATCGAGTGAATACGGAATGTACTGATCCGCCTCGACCTGAATCTGCCCTTCCATCTCGTCATCCGAGAGATCGGCAGGCATCGTTATCATTTTGGTAATCACCGCCGAACCCGCGACAGCAACGGCCGCCAGCTTGGTCTTGCTCTGGGATTTTTTATACGCACGTCCCAAGGCTTCGCCAACGGCATCAACATCAGTTATATTCTTTTCCACAACGGTATTAGGTGGCAGAGGCTCAACGGCATAGCTCTCTACCCTGTACCTGTTACCACTGCGCCCGAGTTCAAGGAGCTTGATAGCTGTAGAACTGATATCGACCCCGAGGTAAGTGGTCTTTTTTCGCCCTAGCAATGACACTATTTTTTCCTTTTAAAGTACACAGTTAGCAGAGTTTTATGGTGTGTAACATTAATAATTAGACCTAACTATAGTCAAAGCGTTTTTAAAAAACAAATGGTTTTTTTAATAAAATTGGGCACTTGCGCACACCTTTAAATGTTATTTATGACAACAATCTATCCTATCTAGGGTACTCAAGATTAGACAGACCACAATATGTTGCGTTTTCTGCTGAATTCACTCCTCATCCTTTTCTTTCTCGCCATGCTCAGCATTGGTGGTGTCCTGTGGTATTTGCTGCCGGGGCTACCATCTATAGAGGCTCTGCGGGACACCCGCCTGCAGGTGCCTTTACGGGTCTACACCCGTGAATATTCACTTATAGCTGAATTTGGCGAAAAAAGAAGAACTCCTGTCAAAATTGCTGACGTGCCTGACACAATCAAGCAGGCCTTTCTCGCAGCGGAGGATGATCGCTTCTATCAGCACCCCGGCGTTGACTGGCAGGGCATTGTGCGTGCGGTTATGCATTTGATTAAAACCGGGGAAAAAGGTCAGGGAGGAAGTACCATTACTATGCAGGTCGCACGTAATTTCTTTCTGTCTCGCGAAAAGACCTATCTGCGTAAACTGAACGAAATCCTCCTGGCATTAAAAATCGAGCGCGAATTACAGAAATCCGAGATCCTCGAACTCTATCTGAACAAAATCTATCTGGGCCACCGTGCCTACGGGGTCATTGCAGCGGCAGAGGTCTATTACGGTAAGGATCTGGAAAGCCTGACACTTGCGCAGGCAGCAATGATTGCCGCTTTACCCAAGGCGCCGTCCAGAATTAACCCGATCACATCGCCGGAACGCTCCATACAACGTCGTAACTATGTACTGGGTCGAATGCTAAAGCTGGGGCACATCGATCAAGCTGCCTATGACAACGCCCTGTCTCTGCCTATCAGTGCGAGTTACCACGGGCAGTCCCCCGAAGTGGAGGCCCCCTATGTAGCCGAAATGATCCGTAGTCAGATGCTCGAAGAATATGGCGACAGTGCCTATACCTCCGGCCTCAGAGTCGTCACGACCATTGAAGGCAAACTACAGAAGGCGGCCAATCTGGCATTGCGCAATGCCCTTATAGAATACGACCAACGCCACGGCTATCGTGGCGCTGAACACCACTTTGATGACATCGGGGAACAGAATCAGCCCCGCTGGCAAACCCTGCTTGAAGCATACAGTCCTATTGGTGATCTTCACGCGGCTCTGGTTATTTCCATCTCTGAACAAAGCGCCACGGTCTTCTCCAGATCGGAAGGCGTCTTCGATATAGAATGGAAAGGTCTTTCCTGGGCACGTCCTTATATAAACGCCAATCGTCGTGGAGCAGCACCGAAACTGGCTGAGGATATTATCTCCGTCGGTGATGTGGTTCGTTATCAGCTGGTTCCAGAGCTTGGCTGGAGACTGGCTCAGATCCCTGATGTCGAAGGTGCGATCGTTTCTATGGACCCACAAAATGGTTCTTTACTCGCACTGGCCGGAGGCTTCGATTTCGCGCGTAGCAAATTTAACCGGGTCACTCAGGCACGCCGTCAGCCCGGTTCCAACTTTAAACCCTTTATTTATTCCGCCGCTCTGGAAAAGGGTTTTACCGCCGCAAGCCTGGTCAATGATGCCCCGGTCGTCTTCAATGATGTGAGTCTCGAAGATAAATGGCGTCCTGAAAATTACAGCGGTAAGTATTTTGGCCCGACCCGCCTGCGTGAGGCCTTAACAAAATCCAGAAATTTGATCTCTATCCGCCTGCTGCGTTCCATCGGTATCCCGTATGCGATCGATTATGCCAGTCGTTTTGGATTCAATCCGGCCGACCTTCCCCCCAATCTATCCCTGTCACTGGGTAGTGCATCGGTCACCCCCCTGCAAATCGCCAATGCGTATTCAGTGTTTGCCAATGGCGGTTATCAGGTCTTCCCGAATTTTGTAAATCGCATTGAAGACTATGATGGTGACACTATTTTCGAAAACGAACCGGTGACCGTTTGTCCACAGTGTGAGGAGTCAGCAGGTCTCAGCCCTGACCCCTTACTCACAAATGAAACAACGGATCAGAACCGCCCGGGCATTGCCAAACGTGTGGTTGAAAAGCGCAACGTCTGGTTAATAAATTCGATCCTGCGAGATGTTATTCGGCGAGGTACCGGACGCCGCGCGCTGGTTCTGGAACGAAAGGATCTGTCGGGTAAAACAGGCACAACCAATGATCAGAACGATGCCTGGTTCTCTGGTTTTAATAGTCGTATCGTCACCACCGCCTGGGTGGGCTTCGATCAACTGCAAACCCTGGGCAAACAGGAAACAGGGGGAAGAGCCGCACTGCCCATGTGGATCGACTATATGCGTGTTGCCCTGGAGGGAATGCCCGAGTCTGT
>JBFIID010000128.1:0-7326 GCA_041601415.1 Gammaproteobacteria bacterium | reverse complement strand
GTTTGATCGGTTGCTGTTTGTCAGTGGCGTGCAGATTGCCGCTGCCGCCGAAGCGACTCCAGATGCCGTAGCGGCCACAGCACCGATTACCCCCTCTGAGTTGTATACCGTTGAACAGATCTTCGCGCAGAAAGATCAGCTGAAAGGTAAGGTGATTGCGGTGAAGGGTAAGGTAACCAAGGTCTCCACTAATATCATGCATAGAACCTGGGTACATATTCAGGACGGTACCGGAGAGGAAGGTAGCAATAATCTGGTGTTTCGTTCAGAAAAGGGTTCGGCCAAAGTCGGTGACACGATTATCGCACAGGGAACCGTTGATACCGAACGCGATTTTGGTATGGGTTACTACTATTCCGTTCTGATCGAAGATTCGATTTTCAGTCCTTAGCCTCTGTTCTTGATAGCCCTGTTGCACCGTCGGTGTAGCAGGGCTGACTGGTTTTATATCCATTCAATAAACTCACCGTGGTCACTCGATAACGCACTGTTTTAGTGCGAAAAATCAAACGGCCAAAAAATTGACGCATCGCAACATTCTTGTCATTCTCACGTGCTAGATTGTCAGGCATTATTTTTGGAGTGATGAGAAGACATGAGTAAACCACAGGATTTGATCACCAATCGGTGTTTCAACGAAATCGAGATTGGCGATAGCGCCAGTATCAGCCGCCGGCTAACACAGAAAGATATTCAGCTATTCGCCGTGATGAGTGGTGATGTGAATCCCGCCCATATGGATGAGGATTTCGCCAAGGACAGTATGTTCCATGAGGTGATTGCCCACGGTCTATGGGGAGGCTCGCTGATCTCCACCGTACTGGGCACCGTATTGCCGGGGCCAGGTACTATTTATGTCGGTCAATCTCTGCGTTTCAAACGACCTGTCATGCTGGGTGATGTGCTGACAGTCACTGTCACCGCAAAAAGCAAAAACCCCGACAACAACGGGATCGTGTTTGACTGTCGCTGTAGCAATCAGGAAGACAAGACCGTGATCAAGGGTGAGGCCGAAGTGATTGCGCCGGTCGAAAAAATCGAACGCCCACGCGCGGTACTGCCCAATGTCAGACTGGCCGAACGTGGTCGCCTGAGAGAATTATTTGACGCCGCTGATCCTCTCGATCCATTGCCAACGGCGGTTGTACACCCCTGCAGTGAATATGCATTGCGCGGTGCCGTAGAAGCCGCAGAAGCGGGTTTAATCCTGCCACTGCTGGTAGGACCGAAAGACAAGATTGCCGCCACGGCGGAAGAATTCGGTCTGGATCTGAAGGACTACCCGATATTTGATGTGGAACACAGCCATGAAGCCGCAGAAAAGGCCGTCGAACTTGGTCGTTCGGGCAAGGCCGATGCCCTGATGAAGGGCAGTCTGCATACCGATGAGCTGATGCGAGCGGTGCTGCATAAGGAACGCGGTATTCGTTCTGAACGTCGCATCAGTCATGTCTTTGCGTTTGACGTACCGACTTATCCGAGGCCATTACTGGTGACCGATGCGGCAATCAATATTTCTCCCTCACTGGAACAAATGCGCGATATCGTACAGAACGCCATTGATCTGGCGCAGGCACTGAACATTGAAACGCCCAAGGTGGCCCTGTTGTCCGCAGTGGAAACCATCACCCGTGATATCGGTTCAACCCTGATGGCCGCTGCACTTTGTAAAATGGCCGATCGTGGCCAGATCACCGGCGGTATTCTGGATGGGCCTCTGGCCTTTGACAATGCGGTATCTCTGGCCGCTACCAAGGCCAAGGGTATTATCTCTGCGGTTGCAGGACGAGCCGACATTCTCGTCGCTCCTGATCTGGAGGCGGGTAATATTCTGGCCAAGCAGTTGACTCACCTGGCCGATGCCCAGGGGTCAGGTATCGTTATGGGTGCCAGGCTACCAATCATTCTGACCTCGCGAGCGGATACCGCCATTGAACGCATGGCTTCCTGTTCGCTAGCGATACTGTATGCCTATCACCGCCGGAAAATAATGGCATGAGCTGTCAGGTACTGGTTCTTAATAGCGGTTCCTCAAGCATCAAGTTTCGCCTGTTTGATAGTCAGGCGAATGGGCTCGAATTATTGCATAAGGGGCAGATAGAAGGCCTTGGCACAGACGCACGCTTTATCGCTGGTGCGGAGCCGGTGGATCTGCCTGCCGCCACCAACCACATCAGTGCATTGCAGTTTTTGCTGGAATGGTTGCAACCCCGACTCGACAGGGACAAACCGCTGGTCGTAGGTCATCGCGTGGTGCACGGCGGCACCGATTTTAGTTTGCCGGTGCGGGTCACGCCTGAGGTAATTAAGGAGCTCAAAAAACTGGAACCACTAGCGCCACTGCATCAGCCACATAACCTGTCGGCGATAGAGGCACTGTCGCAACTGGATAGCAGTCTGCCTCAGATCGCCTGTTTTGATACCGCGTTTCACGCCGGGCATGGTAAACCCGTGGATCAGTTTGCCCTGCCGCGCGCACTGTATGACGAGGGTGTGCGACGCTATGGCTTCCATGGCCTGTCTTATGAATTTATTGCCAGTGCATTGCGATCCACAGAACCTGAACTTGCACGGGGCAATGTGATTGTCGCCCATCTGGGCAATGGTGCCAGCATGTGTGCCCTGAAACAGGGGCGCAGTATCGATAGCACTATGGGTTTCAGCGCGCTGGACGGACTGGCAATGGGTACCCGTTGCGGCTCCATTGATGCGGGTATCATCCTGTATCTGTTACAGGAGCAGAATCTGAATACCCAGCAACTCAGTGATCTGCTGTATAAAAAATCGGGTCTGCTTGGTGTTTCAGGCATCAGTAATGATATGCGTGTGTTACTTGATAGCCCGGCGGCCAGTGCGCGCGAGGCCATCGATCTGTATGTGCATCGTATCGTGCGTGAGGCAGGTGGCCTGACCACTATGCTCGAAGGACTGGATGGGCTGGTCTTTACCGGCGGTATCGGTGAGCACGCCGCCGAGATACGTCAGCGTGTCTGTGAACGACTCGGCTGGTTGGGCATTGAGCTGGATCAGCAGGCCAATGCTGAGAACAGTCACGTGATCTCAAGCGCGGACTCAAGGATTAAGGTCTGCGTTATTCCGACCAATGAAGAATTAATGATCGCCCAGCACACACTGGAAACACTGGCTGCTGAGCAAACGAATCCGCAATCTTTAGCAATAGGAAAATGAAATGAGCCGTTTTGATTTAAAAGGAAAAAAAGGCCTGATCGTAGGTATCGCAAATCAGCAGTCCATCGCCTATGGCTGTGCGCAGGCATTCAGGGAGCAGGGCGCGGAACTGGCCGTGACCTATCTGAACGAGAAGGCCAAATCGCATGTAGAACCGCTGGCCAAAGAACTGGATGCCAGTTTGTTCATGCCCTGTGATGTGTCCAGTGATGAGCAGCTTGATGCCTTGTTTGATGCCGTTGAAAGTCAGTGGGGTGAACTTGATTTTCTGGTTCACTCGATCGCCTTTGCACCACTCAATGATTTGCATGGACGACTGGTGGATTCCTCACGCGAAGGCTTTTTACTGGCGATGGACATCTCCTGCCACTCACTAATGCGACTGGCAAAACGTGCCGAAGGGCTGATGAAAAACGGCGGAAGTATTTTTGCCATGACCTATGTAGGCGCTGAAAAAGTGGTGAAGAACTATAACCTGATGGGACCTGTGAAGGCCGCGCTGGAATGTTCGGTACGTTATCTGGCTTATGAACTGGGGCCAAAGGGCATTCGCGTGCACGCGATTTCCCCGGGACCTATCTCTACCCGTGCGGCGTCCGGTCTGGCAGGATTCGAAATGTTACTCGACGAGTCGGCTGCACATGCGCCACTGAAGAAAGAGTTAACGGTTGAAGATGTAGGCGCATTGACGGCCTTCCTGGCGACCGATGCGGCGGCGGCACTGACCGGTGACTCCATGCATGTAGACTGCGGTTACCACATCATCGGTTAAGCCTGACAACAGGTCTGCTACCGTCGTTCGATCAGATCCCGTAGCAGACCTGTTTATTCTGTTCAGGCTCAGAAATACTGGATTTCCCCACCGATAAGACTTGCCCGGCAAACCGCATGTCCACCGGTGGCGGGTATCGCGATCAGGGCCTGAATATATAAGGCACTATCAATCTCGGCAGCAATGGCAGGCTTGACGGGGTCGCTAGCGTAGGCCGATTGAAAAAACTGGGTAGCAATACCGCTGGCCTTGTTTGACGGCCAGCCGTAGGGGTGTCCCAGTTTATCCAGCCCCAGCAGCAGTCTTATTTTTTGAATATAACTCGCACAGGTCGGTTTGATCCGATCCGAATCCAGACGTTCCAGACTGCGACCGACTTCGATTTTGATGCGGTCATATTCAGGTTGGTAAATCACATCCACACGAAACGGCGGTACCATCGCCTCCCAGGTATCGAACTCCAGGTTGATCTCCTGATCGAGAAATAATTTCAGCTGATAAATACCCCAGTCAAGCATCGATACGGGTGTCGAGGCGAGTGTCGAAAGCGCGGATTCCTGCGCCATTACTGGAGGCTGTGACAGACATAAAAGCAGGCTGCAGATCAGTGTTCCCGGACGATTATTTTTGGGCATAGTCTAGACCTTTCCTAGCGTAGTGATAGGGCTATGCGTGAGCACGCTTCGCGTACCCAGCAGACCGACGCAAACAACCCCTACAATACCGCTACAGATACCTGTAATCCACAGCATGCCGTTAGCGACATATTCGATGTGGAACACATGCACACTGAGAATCCAGGCAACTGCGGTGGCGGCACATGCCGCAACAAAACCCGACAACATGCCGAGGGTAAAGAATTCCGCACAGAGTCCCATCAGGATACGTTTATTATCCGCGCCGAGCAGGCGCAGAATCGCGGTTTCTCGCAGGCGTTGATCATGCGAAGACTGGATCGCCGCGAGCATCACCATTAATCCGGATAACAGGGTGAACAGGAACACATACTCCACCGCCAGAGTTACGCGTTCCATAATCAGACGTATCTGCGACATGATGGCTGCTACGTCCAGAACGGTGACACTCGGGAATTCACGTACCAGCTGATTCAACACCGTGCGATTACTCTCATCCAGATAAAAGCTGGTGATCCAGGTGGCGGGGTAATTCTCCAGCAGTTGAGGTGCGGCGACGACAAAAAAATTAACATTGAAAGAATCCCATTCTACAGATCGAAGATTGCTGACTTCAGCAGTCACGAGCTGTTCGGCAATCCGATAGGTGAGTTTGTCTCCCGGTGCGATGCCCAGTGTTTTGGCGATACCCTGTTCAACCGAGAACAGGGACTGTCCATACTCGGCCGGTGTCCACCAGTCGCCCTCTACGATCTGATTATCGGCCTGTATGCTGTCGGCCCATGACAGATTGAACTCACGCGTTACGAGGCGTTTTGCGCGTGCTTCGCTGTAATCCTCGGCACTGACCGAACGCTCATTAATCCTGATCAGGCGGCCTCGGATCATGGGATAGAAATGCGGGGGTGGTAGCTGCCGGGCGATGAAGAAGTCCCGCATCGCATCGACCTCAGTAGACTGAATATTGATCAGAAACTGATTGGGAGCATCAGCAGGTAGCCGGTTTTGCCAACCTGCGAGAAGATCGCCACGAACTATAGCCAGAATCAGAATCACCGTCAGACCGGTACCGAGTGCGACAGTCTGCACCACACTACTACGCTGGTGTCGCACCAGATTGGCCAGTCCATAGCGCCAGCTCAGGCTTGTTGAGGTACGCAGGTTTTTTATCAGATAGAGCAGCAGGCTAGCGATCAGACCGAGGATTAACATCGTACCGCCAATACCTGCCAGCATGGTCAGGGTTAACTGACTCAAACCGGTGTGCAACAGGGTGATCACCGCGATACCTGCCAGGGCGCTGAGGGTGATGAGGAGCCCCGGTGTAGAGGCGGGCAGCAGATCCCTGCGCAACACGCGTGCGGGCGGCACGCTCTGCAACTGCAGCAGCGGTGGCAGGGCAAACCCGAGCAGACTGATCAGGCCCACCGCGATACCTGTGAGTAGCGGCGTCATGGCGGGGGCCGGTAGTTCGCCCTGCACAATGCCAGACATCAGTTCCGCCAGCACTGTCTGTAACAGGTAACCGAGGCCGGAGCCAAGCAGAGAGGCGATGATCCCCAGATACAACAACTCAAGCAAATAGATCTGCGTAACCTGTGCGCGTGTAGCACCGAAGCAACGCATCAGTGCACTGCTATCAAAATGTCGCAGGCTAAAGCGACGCGCGCAGGTGGCGATAGCGATGCCGGCCAGAAATACGCTGATAATACCGGCCAGACCGAGGAACTGTTCGGCGCGTTCCAGTGCCGCACGTAATTCGGGCCGCGCCTCGCGCACATCCAGTAGCGACACGCCTTCAGGTAAAACAGGGGCGTATTCTGAACGGAATGACTTTATAGCGTCCTGTCGACCGGCCAGTAACAGACGATATTTAATCCGGCTGCCGGGCAGGATCAGGCCACTAGTGGCGACGTCGGCTCTATTTATCATCAGGCGTGGGGCAATATTAAACAGATCGCCGCCACGATCCGGCTCATAGTCGAGGATCTGGCTGACGCGCAGGTGCAGATTGCCAAGTTGTAACTGATCTCCCACGCGGATATTCAGTGTCTGCAGTAAACGCGGCTCAACCCAGGCTTCGCCGACTGCGGGTATGTTTTTTGTCTGTCTGGCCTCACCAAACAGTTTGTCTGCGATGCGTAATTCTCCGCGCAATGGGTAGCCTTCAGTAACCGCCTTCACCTCAGATAACTGCATCTTCTTATCGGTAGAGACGACGCTTCGAAATGACATTAACGCGACCTGTTGCAGGGGCAACTTACGGAGTTCCTCGAGAAATACATCGGAAAACTCACGGCTGGATGCGAGTACCAGATCAGCACCGAGTAATTCACCAGCCTGATGTTGCATCACACGCTGGATGCGATCGGTAAAGAAGGACACCGAGGTGACGCTGGCTACGGCGATAAGCAGTGCAATAGCGAGCAGGCGAAGCTCGCCGGACTTCCAGTCCCGACGCAGACTGGTGAGCGAAAAACGAATCAGATCCGGGCGTTGATTTATTGACATCATTAGATCAGTCGACCGTCTTCAAGGGTCAGTTGGTGGTCACACAACTGGGCCATTTTTTCATCGTGCGTTACCAGGATCAGGGTGGTGTGATGATCACGATTCAGGCTGAAAAGCAGATCGCGTATGTGCAGGCCGGTCTGTCGATCCAGATTACCTGTGGGTTCATCGGCCAGTAGCAGGGATGGCTGGGTGATGAAGGCGCGTGCAATCGCGACC
>JBFIID010000127.1:0-7336 GCA_041601415.1 Gammaproteobacteria bacterium | reverse complement strand
GAAATCGATGACCCGGGTAGTATTGAACGCGTAGCACAGGATATTTTGCATAAGCTGGCAGAACCCTTCGAACTGGGCCTGGAAACGGCCTATGTCTCAACCAGTATTGGTATTACTCTTTACCCTGATGATGCTTCAGAAGTTGAAACCTTGCTCAAAAATGCCGATCAGGCCATGTATGCAGCCAAGGATCAGGGACGCAACCGCTTTAACTATTTCACCCCGTCCATGCAGGAAGCCGCCAGAAACCGCATGCATCTGGCAAATGACTTACGCAACGCAGTCAATCGTGAGGAACTCGAACTCTACTATCAGCCGATAGTGGCGTTAAACAACAAGTCTGTGCATAAGGCAGAGGCCTTGATTCGCTGGCACCACCCGACACGAGGCCTGGTTTCACCTATCGATTTCATCCCCATAGCTGAAGATACAGGAATGATTATCGAGATCGGAAAATGGGTCTTCAGGCAGGCCGTCCAGCAAGCAGCAAGATGGCGCGATCAATACCAGGTCGATATTCAGATCAGTATTAACAAATCGCCGATTCAGTTTCGGGATGAGGGCTCAGGCATTGACGAATGGCTGCAACGCATTGAACAACACGGACTGACAGGCCAGTCGGTTGCGGTGGAAATCACCGAGGGCGTGCTGCTTGATGCCAGCACGGCTATCACCGACAAGTTACTGGCATTTAGAGATGCAGGCATTCAGGTATCACTCGATGATTTTGGCACGGGATACTCTTCACTCGCCTACCTGAAAAAATTCGACATTGATTACCTGAAGATTGATCGCGCCTTCGTGCAGAATCTGGCACAGAATTCCGATGACATGGCGCTTTGCGACGCAATCATCGTAATGGCGCATAAACTGGGAATAAAGGTTATCGCAGAAGGTGTTGAAACCGTCGATCAATGCCGTCTACTGGCAGAGGCCGGTTGTGACTTTGGACAGGGCTACCTGTTTTCAAGACCAGTTCCTGCCGACGAATTTTCTGATATTTTCCTGAATATAGAAACAGGCAAGCGTCACGAACGATAAAACCAGCCGCTCCGGAAGCTTACCTGCAACCTGAAATAGTCTATGCAGAGAAAGCCCCTGCCTGCGCAAAGCCGCCGCAGGCAAAGACCTGTTTTGATTAGCTGAATTATTTCTTGCTTGTGTAGCCGAACAATTTCTTATTCTTAATCACGTCTGCGACACGCTGCGGAACAGCATCACACCAGTCGTCCGTACCGCCAGCGATCTTCTCGAGCACCTCTTCTGAATCTGGAAAGCGCGTTTCTTCCGAGGATGGCTGCAGGGAAAGTATGCGTTCATTTCTGATCAAATGCTCATATAACAATTCGACTGATGCATCGATCTTGATGTCGTCCAGCCCCGTGCAAACCTTATCGGCACTCATGGAAGGATAAACGTAGAGCTTAACATCACGACTAAACAGTTGCCCCGTAGCCAGCAACGTCCCGCCTTCATAACCTTCGTAATACTTGTCGTCAAAGATGGTTTCGATATTCGCCACGCTCAACACAAAGCGCACCTTGCCCTGACAGAAAGTGGCCAGGAATTCATTCAGACGGAAATAGCGGAGATAACGTGAAATAAGCACCGGATAGCCCATCGCGGCCATCATATCCATTCTGGCCAATAGCTCTCGTCCATCCAGCACATTACCCGCCATGAATGAACGCATGTTCATTTCGAATAGCGTCAGTGACGACTCTCTATCCCCCCCCTCTTCCTTGATGAATTTCTCCATGGATCTATTCACCATGTCGAAATGCAGATTGGTCGGTGGACGGAAATTACCGCGCAGCACCAGTACATCTTTCTTATATAAAACCTCGGCAGGGATCACGGGCTCACCATTGGCATCAAACATTGCCGCCTCGGTGTGACCAACAGTGACCAGATGCAACATCATCAGGCGATTGTCGATACCGACGAACTGTGGGCCATTGAAATAGATATAATCAATCTCAGTGCGCTCCCAGCTCACCTCATCCAGCAGTGTCTCTATCAGCTTGCGCGGGTCGCTCCAGTGTTCAAACGCACCATAAATAAGATTCACACCGAGTACGCCGAGTGCCGTCTGCTGCTGTTGATTAGTCTTATCATGCAGTCGCACATGCAGAATAATCTCATTTGGCTCACCACCGGGGATGAGCTGGAACTTGATCCCAATCCAGCCATGGCACTCGCGATCGGATTTATAGCCACGCGCGGCGACGGTATCTGCAAAGGCAAAATAGGTGGTTTCCGGGGCGCGAATTGACTTCAGCCGATCAATCAACAAACCAAATTCACGATCGACCATGGTTTGCACGCGCTCCTTTGATACATAGCGTGTGCTCTCACCATAAATGGAGTCACTGACCTGCATATCATAAGCGGACATGGTCTTGGCAACGGTGCCGGCGGCGCCACCTGCCTGGAAAAAGAATCGGGCAACTTCCTGCCCGGCACCAATTTCAGCAATGGTGCCATAGCGGTTTGGGTTGAGATTTAACTGCAGTGCTTTTTGTAGCGTAATGTGTTTCTCTTCCATGGTATTCCTATGGGCTCACGTTTGTTCTATGTAATTATTATTAACAGGCTTTTCCTTGCCGGGCCGTGACCTTGGGCTGGGCTTAATCGTACCGACAGCCGGTCTACGTGTTTAAGCATGGCCAGGTTGCTTTGATTCATGCCGCATTCAGGCCTGTTTCTTATATTCCAGTCAGGGGCACAAATCTCCCACGCAATGCCCCTGCCGTCAACCCGGCAATCCGTCCTGTTCATGGGAACAGAACCGTTTAGTGCGATCAGGTCTGTGAGACTGTCAAATAGTGGGCAAAAAAAAACTGGCATATAGCCAGTTTTTTTATATCAGGCAACTTTTTTAAGTTGCTTTATCAAATCCGTACAGGAGTCTCGACAGGTCTTGCAGACCTCGTGCTTATCAGCGAATTCATCGCAGGCCTTTTCACAACTCTCACAAACCGACTGACAGGCTACCGCCACCTGTTTGATATGGCTGGAACCGAGCGAGGCCAGTTGCCACATGGCGGTACACATTGCCGCACTCTCCTGAACCGCCTGTGCACATTCGGCCATTTCCATCTCACCCAGTTTGAACTCTTCGAGACAGTGAGCCAGACAGACCTGGCTGCTGTTCATGCAGTGCAGCGCACTTTTGACCAGATCGCTGTTGGGGGCATGGTGATGATCGTGCCCCGCGAGTACCGGACCTGCAGCGGCCATGCCGAGTACAGCACCGGCACCGATCAGCAAATTGCGGCGTTCGATTGACGTTTCCAGTAAGTCAGACATTAATTTAATCCTTATTTTTGTGTGGTCATACTACAGCGGCAGAATATAAGATATCTTTCGCGTATAAATCACGGCTTTCTGCCCGGAACTAAAGATTTATTGATGTGGATTAAGAAATAAGCCCGAATTGCGATACAACCAGCCGCATGTCGCTTGTTACTGCAGGAAATGACAGGGAGATTCTGCTGAGACAAAGTTCGAGCTATAGTCGACTACCTGAACTATTTCTACCGGGATAAAAGTCTATGAAACCCCTGAAACTATTCGGTCTGGCGAGTCTATTACTTGCATCCCAGTCATCACTGTCTGCCCCTCCGCCCGGACATCCGAATACGGAACAGGCCGCCCAGATCCTGGGTTTAGAGCATGCGCCACAGAAGATGCCCTTTTCCGGGGTGGTTATGCAGGTCATCGACAGTAATAATTACAGTTATATTGAGGTTGAGCAGAACGGCCAACGGCGCTGGCTAGCGGCACCTAAAAGAGCCCTCGCTATTGGAACTCAACTGCGGTTTCCCGAGGGCAGGGTTTTCAAGGCCTTCTATAGCAAGGTGCACCAGCGCAGCTTTGAGAACATCCTGTTCGTCGATAGCGTCTTCATCGTCGAATAGCGCATGTGCGATTCGGTCTTTCCCCAGTTCCCCAGGGTAAACCCGACATCTCGTTAATCTGGCGAATCACCCAGGATCATCCGGAATGATACAGGCCGTATTTTGGACCCGTAGAGCGTAGTCGAAGACGTGTAATAACCGTCTATTTTGCGCAGAGCGCGCCTCATTTTCAGGCCAAAGCCCCGGCAGAATTGTTTACATGGCAAATGAGGATAACCTAGTATTAAGTCTCCCCATAAACAGGCGCTGAACGCATATTAATGCTTAAGAAATTACTCCGCTGGCACAGCCTCATTATTGCACTGGTTCTGATCCTGCTGCTAAGTGGGCTCTATGGGGTATTCAGTTTCAGGTCATCGGTAGTCAATAATAATATTCATCTGAAATTAATTAACCTTGCCAATGAGCAAAGTAGCTATGTAAAACGCGCTGAAGGCCATCTGTTACTTTACCTCTTGCTCGGCAATAGCCGTGACCGGGAAAAGTTCACCGCCCGAATGTCGACGCTGAAGGATATTATTCGAAAAATAAACCTCCTCAGCCCAACGGCTCCCCCCTCTGAATTCCACAGTCATAGCGAAATGCTTCGTCTGGGAAACAGTCTGATTCGGGCCAAAGAAGAGAGTATTGATAAGGGTATTGGTCTTGATGAAAGACTCATTGAGGCCGAGACTCGTGCATTCCATGATCTGAGTAGTAAGCTGCGAAAACAGGGCGTCATGCTGGTTGAGGCATCAACGCAGGAACTGGAAATCAAACGGGAAGATGCCTTTTATGCGGTCAAGGTCGTCTATTTGTTGCTGTTCCTGTTCGGCTCTATCTGTGTTTTTGCTCTTGTCGCATCAATTAGAAATCGTTCGCTCAAGCTGGAAGATTCCTATGCGACATCAAAAAGACTTGAAAAGCTGTCCAATACGGACTGGTTAACAGGGGTAGGTAACAGGCGCGCATTTGATGCCGCTTTCATGGTTGAGTGGCAAAGGGCCGTGCGGGATAAAAAACCCATTGCACTGATGCTCATCGACATCGATTATTTCAAAAACTTCAATGATCATTACGGTCATTTAAAGGGCGATGAATGCCTCATCACCGTCGCCCAATCCCTGGTCTCATCCATACGCAGACCCGCTGATTCGGTCTGGCGCTATGGTGGTGAAGAGTTTGCGGCAATTTTACCGGATACCGATAACGCCATTGCGCTGGCAGAATTATTCAGATCCGCTGTCGAACATCTGCAGATTCCACACCAGTACTCAGAGGTGAGTCAGGTCATCACCATCAGTATTGGTGTCTGTCAGATTATCCCCGAACAAACCTCGGATCCGGTGCGCTTCATAGAAACGGTCGATAAGGCACTTTATCGCGCCAAGCATACCGGGCGTAATCGGGTCTGTAGCAATGAAGTAAAAAGGGCATTCTCGGTAATTAAAGGTGACTTCAGGCAACCCTGAACGCTGAGCCACACATTACCTATCCCCTATTACCTATCCCCTATTACCTATCCCCTATTACCTACTCACCACTGCCGCCAGCAGCCTCAATCAGTTCCTCAATCAACTGGTTCAATTGCAGGCTCATGACTGCGAAATCCTGATCGAATCGAGTGGCGAAATCATCGGCATCTGCATCTGTGTCTGCCTGTTCCTGAATCATCTCCGAGAAACGCAGGCGTTTGATCGAGAAGTCCTCTGCCAGCAGAAACTGTAAGGACTCTTTCCAGTTCAGTGCCAGTTGAGTCACCCGTTTACCGGCTTTCAGATGCGCCTCGACTTCTTCGCTCTCCAGTTCCTGATTCTTGCAACGCACGATGTTTTTGCTTTCACGTGCGTTGCGCAACTCACATTCGTCATCCAGCTCAAAGTTGGCCGGTGGACGTTGCTTCAACCAGCGCGTCATCACATCCGCCATATCACCATGACAGGAGAGAGGTACAACCGGCAATGAGCCAAGTGCAGCGCGCAGGTATTCCATCAGTTCTTCCGCTTTGGCGGGGCTGGCGGCATCAATGATCAGCAATTTCTGTTCTGGTGCTATATAGGCATAGGTCAGGTTCGAGCGGGTTAATGCGCGCGGTAGCAGCGTATGAATCACATCATCCTTGATGTTCATTTTCTCCTTACGATAGACGCTACGGGCATGCGCCGCTTCCAGTTCTTCAACCTTTTCATCCACCAGTTCATTAATCGCCCCGGCGGGCAGGATTTTTTCCTGTTTGCGAGCACAGATAATTGTTTGACCATTGGCACTGTGGGTCAGCATCTCGCTGTGTTTCCCCATGGGTGATACCCAGCCATAACGGGAGAACTCGAGACTACCGCAGGGTTTGAAGGCATGCTGTTGTAGTGCCGCTTCCAGGGTTTCTGCTGAAAGGTCAATGAATTGTGTAAAGCGGAAAACGCGTAGATTTTTAAACCACATTATTCTGTATCCAGTTTCGGGCGAGGCGCATTATGCCGTTTCATAGCAACTGCAGGCAATCTTGACATGTATGAATTCTGCTGTGCTGTGACTCAGTCCGCGTCACCTGCGGAAACAGCCACTGCCCTAATGCCGGCATAAAAATCATTGACGTCATTAATCTCCCGCGTTCTGGGCATCGCAGGACAGGAGGCGAGAAAAATTTTGCCGTATGCCTTGCTGGTCAGGCGTGGATCACAGAGCATTAACACACCGTAATCATTCACATCTCGAATCAAACGCCCTACCCCCTGCTTCAGACTTATCACCGCCTCCGGCACCTGATAGTGCATGAACGGGTTCTGTCCCTGTTGTTGCATACGCTGCATACGTGCCTGCATGACCGGGTCGTCCGGGGCGGCAAACGGCAATTTATCGATGATCACGCAGGTGAGCGATTCACCACGCACATCCACACCTTCCCAGAAGCTACTGGTGCCAAGAAGTACGCAATGTGGTGTAGCCCGATAGCGCTCCAGCAACTCACCCTTCGGTGCATCACCCTGCACCATGATCGGATAACTGATCTGTTCAACCAGCAACTCCGCTGCCTGACGCAGGGCACGATGACTGGTAAACAGAAAAAAGGCGTGTCCCTGGCTGGCCTTCAAGACCGGCACTGCCGCCTCAACCACGGCGCGGGTATAGTCCCTGTCGCGCGGTTCGCAGGCAATACGTGGTAAATACATCAGCGCCTGACGTTCGTAATCAAACGGGCTTCCCCAGCAGTGCGTATCCGCCTCCTCGACGCCGAGGCGTTGCTGGAAATGACTAAAATTATCGCCCACCGCCAGGGTTGCAGAGGTAAACATCCAGGAACAATTGTAGTGGGCGCGACGACTGCGGAATGCCGCCGCGACATCGATCGGGGTGGCATGCAGCAGAAACCCACGGTTATTAATCTCATACCATTGAACCAGTTCGGTCACGCCTGTATCGGCCGGCTCCGTTTCGTT
>JBFIID010000126.1:0-7366 GCA_041601415.1 Gammaproteobacteria bacterium | reverse complement strand
GAACACTGCGGCCCACCATGGTGGATGCCTGCAGGGCCTGATTGGATTGCAGGGCACTGGCCAGTGCCTGCACCGATCCCTGTAATTCGTTAATACCGTTGACCGTACCAAACTGCGCCAACTGACCGAGAAACTCGCCGCTTTCCATCGGCTTCAGCGGATCCTGATTTTTTAGCTGAGCCATCATCAACTCCAGAAACTGATCCTGTTCAAGATTGCCGCTACTACCGGCTTTGGTTTCCTGTTTGATCTCCAGTCCCTTCAGACCGGCTGGGATATTACTGATTGAATCACTCATAACGGCTTACCTGTTGTGTCCTGTTTACTGTCCAAGAGACAGGGTTCTTAGCATCATCTGCTTGGCGGCATTGACCACTTCAACATTGCTCTGATAACTGCGAGAAGCGGAAATCATATTGGCCATCTCCTCGACGATATTGACGTTGGGTAAAAATATATTGCCTTCCTCATTCGCCATCGGGTGCTCAGGGCGATACTGCATCTGCAGAGGCGCCTGGCTTTCGACGATACCGGCGACCTGTACGCCAGCGGATTCACCATTGCTAATCAGTGACTCGGCATTCAATAGTGACTGAAACACCGGGTGCCGCGCACGATAGGTTTGTTCGATACTGCTGCTCACGCTGTCGGCGTTGGCCATATTACTGGCGGTAACATTCAGACGCGTGGTCTGTGCGCTCATGGCGCTGCCGGAAATTTCAAACACTCTGAATAAAGACATGATTACTCTCCCCTGAAGGCCGAAACCAGGCCGCTGATACGCCCCGTAAGAAAACGCAGACTGGCCTGATACTGCATCGCATTTTTGGTGAACTCTGCCTGCTCGACCTGGGTATCTACGGTATTACCATCAAGAGAGGCCTGATGTGGCTGGCGGTATTGCAACTGACCGGCAGAAAACATGCCCCTGCTATCCGAGATGTGCCCCGCATGTGTCGTCTGTAAGGCGACTGCCTGATCGGAGGCCCCCTGTAAGACAGACTTGAAATCAACATCTCTGGCCTTGAATCCGGGGGTATCTGCATTCGCGAGATTACTGGCCAGCAATTCGGCACGTTGGCTGCGCAGGGCAACCGCTGTTGCGTGTATTCCGAATGCTTTATCAAGGTTCATGGCAAACTCCAGTTTCGTTTGTCTGGATATTTGCAGGAGCCGTGCCAACTCCTGTTGCTATTGATTTAAAACGCTTTTCCTGTCATTTGACTGTGCAACAGCCGTACACAGGCGGCAACAACACGCCGCAGGCGGCAAATGCTGACAGCAAAAAAGCTCGATCTTCGGGGTACAGCTAAGGAGATTATTTGAGCTTGTAGACCACGCTACCGTGAGCGCGGACTAATTCAAAAGCCGTGGAATAGTTGACAATGGGTTCAGAACCGCCCAGAAAGAGGTAACCACCGGGTTTCAGTAATCGCGTGATTTTGGTGAGGATCTCGCACTTTTTTTCCTTACAGAAATAAATCAGCACATTGCGACAAAAGACGACATCGACAGAGCCAATCGCAGCATAGCTACCCAATAGATTGAGTTCCCGATACCTGACACGACGCCGAATATCGTCCTTTACCTGCATTTTGCTCTCCAGTGGCTGGAAGTACTTTTTCAGGCGTTCAGCCGACAGGCCCCTGGCCAGCTCAAGCTTATCGTAGACACCCTGCTCTGCCTGCTTTAAGACAGTGGGTGAAATATCCGTAGCCGTAATTTCGACCCCACGGCTCAACTTCCCGGGTTTGCGCTCATTGTATTCAGACACAGCCATACTGATGGAATAGGGTTCCTGCCCGGTTGAACTCGCCGCTGACCAGATCCGAATCGGTCCGCCGCATGGCACAGCCAGCTCTTCCAGAATCAGGTGTTTGAACAATTCAAAGGGGTGACCATCCCTGAACCACAGCGTCTCGTTGGTTGTCATTGCATCGACGACACGCACCCGTAAGCGTTGTGAACCGGGTTTTTCCAGCTCTTTCACCAGAGCACCCAGATTCTCCACCTGCAATTCCTTCATGATCCCGGCAAGGCGATTCCTGACCAGATAGTCACGATTCGGCCCCAGGGTGATACCCGAGCTCTTTTCCAGAAAGCGACAAAAACTTTCATAATCTGACTGTACGCTACTGCTTCCCTGCGCGGATTTTAACGATCCTGCTGCGCTACCGGAGCGCAAATTGTTATCCATGACATTCATCCAGGTTAATGCCTGAGGCTAAGCAGCTTAAGCCGCTACGGTTGAGGTATCTGCTCTGGCTTCCATTCTCGTCTTGATCAGGTCGGCCAGTTCATCGGGTTTGAATTTCGACAGGAAGGTATCAGCACCTACCTTCTGTACCATTGATTGATTGAACACCCCGCTCAGGGATGTATGCAGACACACATACAGGCTCTTTAACTCCGGGTCATCCTTGATCAATCGGGTCAATGTATAACCATCCATCTCTGGCATCTCTACATCAGAGATCACCATGTCTATTCGATCACTGATATCACCCGATTCACTGGCGGCCATGTCCTTCAACTTTTCAAGTGCTTCGCGACCATTACATGCCGTCGTATAGGTAATACCCAGTTGATCCAGCACCCGCATCACCTGCTTGCGGGCAACCAGTGAATCATCAGCGACAAATATATGTTTGCCCTGACAGGCAGGGGTGTCTTCTTCACGCACCCGCTCAGACACCGTATCACTCAGTTTCAGTACATCGCTCAGGATCTTTTCTACATCTACAATTTCGACCAGTTCACCATCAACCTCGGTCACAGCGGTAAGATAGCTCTGATTGCTTAGTCCTTTTGGTGGGGGCTTAATTTCTTCCCAGTTCTTGTTGATAATGCGATCGACTTTATGTACCAGAAAGCCCTGCACCATGCGGTTGTATTCGGTCACAATCACGAATGCCTCTGAGGCTTCAACAGGGACGGGTAAGCCGATAGCCGCGCCCATATCCAACACAGATATAGTCTGACCACGCATATTGGCAATACCCACCACCGCAGGATGGGCATGCGGCACTTTGGTCAATTCCGGGCAGTGAATAACTTCCCGAACCTTGAAGACGTTGATCCCGAAACGCTGTTTACTGCCGAGGTCAAACATCAACAATTCCAGCCTGTTTCTACCGACCAGTTGAGTCAAACGATTGACGCCATCCATTATGCTCGTCATTTTCATCCCCTGTATTTACCAAACACCTTGAGAAGCTATCGGCCTGACTCACACAAGCTTGAGGAATGCCATCGCCCATGTGTAATAGAGTTCAACCAACTCGATGTGAAACGCATTCGCGTCTTCCATAAACGGACTGGCTTGTAAATTGCATATTCTCCTGCAACGACACAGGAGCGGATCAAATGCGCAGGATTTTGACGCTATTACTACTGACCCTGATTACAGGTATCAGTGAGGCAAAGCCGGTTTACCAATCGCATGCAGGCATCCTGCGTGTTGTGGAGAGCTTCATCACTGAGACCCTGAGCAGAAATCAGACAGATGTGGAAATTGCAGTGGGTCGTCTTGATCCGCGGCTGCGCCTCGCTGAATGCGACACTCAGATGCAGGCATTTATGCCTCAGGGCAGCCGCCGCAGCGGTAATACGACCGTTGGCGTTCGCTGTACGCATGATCGCCCATGGTCGCTGTTCGTACCGGTCAGGATCAAACAAATGCGTGATGTGGTCATCCTCAGGAATAACCTGTCACGAGGTAGCATTCTGGGCCATGCAGATCTGGATCTGCGCCGCATCGATATCAGTTCCAGAACGGGCCATTATTTCCAGGATCCCGGCGAAGTGGTTGGTCGTGTGCTTACCCGTGCGGTACGTGCCGGTCGGCAGCTTCAGCGGCATGATATTGCCGCTGCGGACATCGTACAGCGTGGAGAACAGGTCACCCTGGTGGCAGAAACCCAGGGATTCGCTGTAAGAATGCAGGGTAAGGCCCTGACGAACGGGTCCAGAGGTGAACTGATCAGGGTAAAAAACGTGACTTCGTCACGAATCATCGAGGGGATCGTGATGGCCCCCGGAATAGTTCAGGTAAAGATGTGATATATATGCGAAAATAATCCTCGTATAGACAGAATTTAGCTAAAGAAATAGCACTATCTGTCGATACAGCAAACAAGAGATTCTGGAGAAGAATTATGGTTTCAGAAGTTAATAACGGCCCAGTCACTAGCCTGATTCAGGGCCCGGGACCCGGTGAAAACCGTCCGCAACAGGGTGCTAACGAGCAGTCACAGCCCGCAGCTGCGGCTCAGTCGGGTGGCGATCGGGTGGTTCTAACAGATACCGCCAGCAGGCTGAAAGCCTCAGAGCAGAGCATCGCCGCAACGCCGGTCGTTGATACACAACGAGTAGCACAGGTACGCCAGACGATTGCAGACGGCAGTTTTGAGATTAACCCCGAGCGCATTGCAGACAAGTTCCTGCAATTTGAGGCACGCCTGCCAGAAGCCAGTACCAACTGATGGGCGACGTAGTGGCGCTGCGCCAGCAGGTAGCAGATCTCCTGCAACAGCAGGAACAGACCCTCATTAGTCTGGCAGCTCTACTCGACAGTGAGACGGGTAGCCTGAAGGAACGCTTACCTGCGGAAATGGAAAAACTGGCGGGCGACAAACTGGCACTATCACGAGAAGTTGAAGTGCTTGGTCAGCGTCTGACCACATTGCTGGGCTCTCAGGGACTGGTCGCCAATGCCGAAAATTTCAAGCAGTTCATGCAGCAGCTTGAGCTGTCCGAGGCATGGCAACGTTCTATCTCCCTGCTGACGGAATGCCAGCAACATAACGCCATTAATGGCGGCATTATCAGCGCAACGCGCGCCAATACCGATAAAATTCTCGATATCCTGCATGGCCAGACGGGTAGCCCACGCCTGTATGGTGCCAGTGGCAAGTATGATCAAACCTCGGGCATATCACCCATCGCCAAAGCCTGAACCAACACCAGGCAACTGGTGAGAGTTAACGAGTCCGATGTTTTTCAAACTTTTTACTAATCAGGAAAAACCCCAACCGGTTCGCCCGAAAAAAGCACGTGACGGGATCGAACATATCACCAGCCATGAACAGATCGGGATCCTGCTTAAAAACATGCTGGAACAGCATGCCCTGCTGACAATTTATCCTGACGGTGATACGACCGGCTATATCAGTGCCATCATTAAGGTTTCTACGGCAAAGCATATCTTCCTGCTGGACGGTATAAAACCAGCCAAAGCACATCAAAGTCTGGTCGAATCCGGACGCTTTAAAGCCATCGGCCGACTGCACGGCATCAAGACCAGTTTTTCGGGCACGATTAGCAGTACTGGTGAAGATGCTGGCATGCCCTATTACCGGGTTGGATTCCCCGCAGAGATCATCCATGAGCAGAAGCGGCAGTATTTCCGCGCATCGATGCCGCTGGATAACTCACTCAAGGTGATGATTAGAACTTCCGATGACACGATGCTGGAAGGCGAACTGAGAGATATGTCCGTAGGCGGGATCTGCGCGACATTAGAAGGCACTTTTCATAGCGAACTCGAAAAAGGCATGCTGCTAAGTAATTGCAGGATCAGCCTGTCAGAGCAGGAAGAGATTACCACCAGCCTCGAATTACGCTACCTGGGCACGCGCACTAACAGCAATAAAACCTATATTGGCGCACGCTTTGTAGACATCGACAAAGCCACACGCAGACACATTCAACATCTGGTGGGAAAACTGGATCGTAAGTCGACTAAAAACCGTCAGCGCACCAGTCCCTGAGTGCCCCCGGTAGCTGTAACAAATCCTCTGCAACATCAATATCATTAAGCACGGCCAATTCAGACCACGCGATCCCCTGGGTGGCGAGTCTGTCGCGAGTCATCGCTAACACATCCGCTCCTCCCCATGTGATCCGAGAAAAGACATCAGGAACAACACGGTTGCAGCCAATCAGATAATAGCCCCCATCCTGCGCGGGTCCGAGGACAACAGGCGATCGTCCGCACAGGGATTCTGCCGCCTCACTCAGTACGTTACTGGTCAGAGCGGGACAATCAGATCCAGCCAATACCACCGACTGGTATTCACCGAGTCCGGATTGCAGGGCATTTGCCATTCTTTGCCCCAGATCGTTGCCTTTTTGTACCTGTAGACCGAAATCAAAACGGGAAGACAGCGATGAGAAAAACGCGTGTTCCGGCTGTTCCGAACACCATAACTGAACGGCGTCATAATCAGCCTGACAGGCCTGTTCAACTGCGTGCTGCAACATCCTGCGGTAGAGCGCTGTAGCACCTTCTGCACCGAGTGCTGGAATCAGTCGGGTTTTGACCTGGCCTGAGATTGGCGGTCTGGCGAACACCTGCAGAAGTTTAGACATAAGCCATTCCTGCGCCGTTATTTATCATAGAGTTTCGCCAGCCGGTGACTCGACACGCCGAAAAAGTATGCCAGCCGAAGCGTCCACATCTTCAGCACCGTGCGGAGAACACCCTGCTGCTCCCAACGTCGGCTGGACGTGATTACCCGTTGCGGCAGGCAGACTGGCGACACCAGGCGCTTCAAGCGGCGGCTCAGGTCAATGTCTTCCATGAGTGCCAGAGAGGCATAGCCCTGCACCTGTTCAAACAGTTCCCGCCGCACAAAAATCACCTGATCTCCTGTGGCGATACCGGTCCATCGTGAGCGAAGGTTCATACACCGGGCAATAATCGAAAAACTCAGTCTTCGCCCCGAAAGACTCACATCAAATCGCCCCCACCCGGCAGCCGGGCTTTCGAGGGCAGACACGACATGCTGTGCAAAATCGGCAGGCAACCGGGTATCAACGTGCAGGAACAGTAGTATTTGACCTCGGGCATGACTGGCAGCGTAGTTCATCTGCGCTGCCCTGCCCGACTCCGCATGGAGCAGTTGATCGCAGTGTTCCTGCGCCAACACACAGGTTTCATCTGTACTGCCACCATCTACCACGATCACTTCATGCCCGGCACGACGACAGGCAAGCAGTGATTCAAGACATGAGAGAATTTGAGACTCTTCGTTAAGAACCGGAATAATGATCGAAATTGAGTTCATTAAGACGCGTTCGAAAGTGCGCCACCACAACTGCTACCACTACCCGCTGTGCAGCCATAACAATGGCCTCGTACAACAATCTCCCGATGCTCCAGCAACTCCTGATTTAGCTGACTGATATGCAGGCCTGTCTCGTCATAGCCCTGCATCTCAAGCCCCAGCATCTGGTTAAAATCACAATCATAGACCTGGCCCTGCCAGTCGACACTCAGGGTAGTTCGGCACATCACCTTCTGCAGGTTTTCATCCGCGTGGGAAGCCTTCAGCAAAGCCATATAGGCGTCAAATTCCCCCTT
>JBFIID010000125.1:0-7372 GCA_041601415.1 Gammaproteobacteria bacterium | reverse complement strand
TGGTACTGGCATGCCGCCTACTACGCCGATCAGGACAGACCCAGCAATCTCTCGCACGCTGACTTCTCAACACCTGCAATCACTGCGGTTTGTATACGTCCACCAACAGGGCTCGCTGTTGTTAAAACAGCCTATCCTGTATACAGCATCTGGCAGAGACACCGGGCCTCCGTAGATACGCAGACTATTGAAGGCCT
Source organism: Gammaproteobacteria bacterium (assembly GCA_041601415.1). Taxonomy (GTDB): domain Bacteria; phylum Pseudomonadota; class Gammaproteobacteria; order JBFIID01; family JBFIID01; genus JBFIID01. Next base: position 7,175 of record JBFIID010000125.1, on the reverse strand, counting down.
GGATCAGGATCAACATCTGTTGATCCTGCGTAAAGACTATACTGTTGATGTACATATCATCGAAGCAGAAGAGTACGTACTGTTAAATGCCTGCCAACCAACAGCTCAAGTCGATCAGATCCTCAGACAGTTTGAGGCCGATCGTGTGACGCGCCTGCTGAAAAAAGGCTGGCTGAAAATTCACTCCACCTGTGTCCAGGATGACTGTGAATCTCACCGCTGAGATACTTCAGATCCTGTATCGATACGCCTGCACCCTGACGCTGGATCAGACACACGCCTATGATCTTGTGCATGATGCGGTAGAAAAATATCTACACATCGATAAACGCGAGAAGAAAAAACAAACAAGGATAGAAAAACCTGAACACTATCTCTGCCGCATGATCCGAAATCATTATATTGATCAATTGCGTCATGCTAAGAAATACCCTCTTGAAGATATTTGCAATACCGATCATGCCATCGAGCAGAATGATATGAGCCAGTTGGAAAACAGTGTGATTGCTGAACAGGCACTGGAAAAAATCTGGCCTGAGCTGTCAGCGCTTGAGCGCGAATTATTACATCTCTGGGCCGTTGAAAATTTTACCGCGCAGGAGATCGCCGATTTCACTGACACGCCGCGTGGCACCATCCTGTCACGCATTCATCGCCTCAGACTAAAAATTGACCGTACAGTAAATAAAATCCCTGTCGAACAACAGGGAGGAAACGCCTGATGAAAGCACTTAAAAAACGGGTACAAGATCACGTTGAGCAACAGTCTCTTAACTCGGAGCAACTAGATAGTCTGCTGAGTTTACAGGCCACCGTTAACACAGCTGACAGAAACTCCATCTGGCGTTCGAGTGCCTTATCAGCCTTGGCAATTGCCGCGTCACTACTCATACTGATCATCACCTTCTTCCCTCACACGTCTGATAAACCAGAGGACAGAATTCAGGCAATCGCACTTGAGGTAGTAAAGAATCACCTGCATCAAAAACCACTGGAGATTAACTCGCCACAACTCGCCGTGGTTAGCCCTTACTTTGAACGTCTGGATTTCAGGCCGATAGAAAGCCAGTATCTACAATCACGACAGTTTGATTTGATGGGGGGGCGTTACTGCAGTCTGCAGGGTATACCTGCTGCGCAGCTACGATACATAAATAATAATAACCAGACACAGCATACCCTGTATCAGGTGCCATATCGGCCCGAGGCCTTCGATATCATTCCTGATATATCACACGGACAAGCGCCGCTACACACGTTTGCCAATGGCGTTCGCGTCAGCCTCTGGGTTGAAAACGGCATTCTATTTGCGCTGACCGGTGAATAAGTGATCTGGGTCGATCGCCCTGTTACAGGAATGAATGAAAAAATATTAGCACTAGAACCGAGACTGCATGAGAACAAGTGTTTGTCGCTTGAATAGAAAAAACACCTCTCTCTGCATTGCGCAGAGAGAGGGTGAAAACCCAACTAAATAGCGTCTCCCGGGATCCGGACATAACCTTCCATCAGCACGCGCGCACTGCGACTCATCACAACCTTTTTGACAGTCCATTCTCCACCGTTCTCGGCGGCTTCAGCGCCCACCTTGAGGGTGCCAGAGGGATGGCCGAAGGTCACTGACTCCCGGTCACCTCCACCAGCGGCAAGATTGACCAGCGTCCCGGGGATTGCTGCTGCGGTGCCGATGGCAACTGCTGCGGTCCCCATCATCGCATGGTGCAGCTTGCCCATGGATAGTGCGCGCACATTCAGATCAATATCAGCAGCAGCGATCTGCTTGCCACTCGAAGAGACGTAGTCCGCAGGAGCGGCAACGAAGGCAACCTTGGGGGTGTGTTGACGTGCAGCGGCCTCCGCAATGTTTTCGATCAGTCCCATATGCACTGCACCATGGGCACGAATGGTTTCGAAACGCTCCAGCGCAGCTGGATCACCGTTGATTGCTTCCTGTAGCTCCGTGCCTGCGTAACCGATATCTTCCGCGTTGAGGAACACCGTAGGGATCCCTGCGTTGATCATGGTGGCCTTGAAGGTACCAATTCCAGGCACCTCCAGATCATCCACCAGATTCCCCGTGGGGAACATGGCGTCCGTTGCGTCAACCGGACTCATGAATTCAACCTGCACTTCGGCCGCCGGGAAAGTCACACCATCCAGTTCAAAGTCACCGGTTTCCTGCACTTCTCCATTGGTCATAGGGATCTGGGCGATGATGGTTTTCCTGATGTTGGCCTGCCAGATACGCACGGTGGCGATACCGTTATCGGGGATACGACTGGCATCCACCAGACCGCAGCTGATCGCAAAGGCGCCAACCGCTGCGGTCAGGTTTCCGCAATTACCACTCCAGTCTACGAAGGGTTTATCGATGGATACCTGTCCGAACAGGTAATCCACATCATGCTCTGGCTGACTCGTCTTCGACAGAATCACCGTTTTGCTGGTACTCGACGTCGCTCCACCCATACCATCGGTCTGTTTGCCATAGGGATCGGGACTACCAATCACGCGCAACAATAAATTATCGCGTGCCGTCCCGGGAACCTGTGCGGCGGCAGGCAGATCCTGCAGGTTGAAGAACACGCCTTTACTGGTGCCACCACGCATGTAAGTGGCAGGGATTTTAATCTGAGGTACGTGGGCCATATGAATTGCGTCCTGTAATACTTGACGGTAGCGAGTCGCACCGCCGGGTTGTTCAATTTCTCTCGGTTGCGCGTTGCCGGGTCAAAGTCCCGGCAACGCTAACCATCAACACGCTCTAAGCGGCTGCGGAAGACTCCAGGAAGTCCTGGGCGAAGCGCTGCAGTACACCACCGGCCTCGTAGACATAGACTTCTTCTGCGGTGTCGAGACGACAGGTGACCGGAATCTCGAGCTTCTCTCCGTTGGCACGCGTCATAACAACAGTCAGATCGGTACGTGGTGAGATCTCGCCAATCACATCGTAGGTCTCGGTGCCATCAATGCCGTAGGTGTTACGGTTTTCACCGGCCTTGAACTCCAGCGGTAACACACCCATCCCCACCAGATTGGTACGATGGATACGCTCGAAGCCTTCGGCCACAATCGCCTCCACACCGGCAAGGCGTACACCCTTGGCGGCCCAGTCACGGGATGAACCCTGACCGTAGTCTGCACCGGCGATAATGATCAATGGCTGCTTACGCTCCATATAGGTTTCAATCGCTTCCCACATGCGACTCTCTTTGCCTTCCGGCTCGATACGGGCCAGCGAACCCTGCTTCACGTTACCGTTCTCGTCACGGCACATTTCGTTCAGCAGTTTCGGGTTAGCAAAGGTGGCACGCTGTGCCGTCAGGTGATCACCTCGGTGCGTCGCATAGGAGTTAAAATCAACTTCCGGCAGCCCCATTTTAGCCAGGTACGCACCGGCAGCACTGTTCAACATGATCGCATTCGATGGTGATAGATGGTCAGTGGTGATGTTGTCACCCAACACAGCCAGGGGACGCATACCCTTCATGGTACGTGCACCCGCCAGGGCGCCTTCCCAATAGGGTGGACGACGGATGTAGGTGGTCTGCGGACGCCAGTCGTACAGTGGGCTAACCTGCTCGCCCTGATCGGCAGAAATTTCGAACATGGGCTTATAAACCTGACGGAACTGTTCAGGCTTAACACTCGCCTGAACAATCGCGTCGATCTCTTCATCACTTGGCCAGATATCTTTCAGGGTGACCGGATTACCGTCCTGATCGTTACCCAGTACATCTTTCTCGATATCAAAGCGAATCGTGCCCGCAATGGCGTAAGCCACAACCAGTGGCGGTGATGCCAGGAATGCCTGCTTGGCATAGGGGTGAATACGACCATCAAAGTTACGGTTGCCAGACAATACAGCCGTTGCATACAGGTCGCGATCAATCACTTCCTGCTGGATTTTTGGATCCAGGGCACCACTCATACCGTTACAGGTTGTGCAGGCATAACCCACGATACCGAAGCCCAGCTTCTCCATCTCCGGCAATAGACCGGATTCTTCCAGATACAGTCTGGCGACCTTGGAACCCGGCGCAAAGGATGACTTAACCCAGGGCTTACGCAGCAGTCCCAGTTTATTCGCGTTACGCGCTATCAGACCTGCGGCAACGACGTTTCGTGGATTACTGGTATTGGTACAGCTGGTAATAGCTGCGATGATCACAGCGCCGTCCGGCATCAGACCCTCTTCGTTTTCAACAACACCGGAGATACCTCGCGCCGCCAGATCAGAAGTAGGTAGACGTCGATGTGGGTTGGAAGGCCCAGCCATGTTGCGACATACGCTTGACAGATCGAACTCCAGCACCCGCTCGTACTCTGCGTTGACCAGATCATCCGCCCACAGGCCGGTTGTTCTGGCATAGTTTTCTACCAACGCAACCTGCTCGGGTTCACGACCGGTCAACTTCAGGTAATCGATAGTCTGTTCATCGATATAAAACATCCCGGCAGAGGCACCAAATTCAGGGGTCATATTGGAGATAGTCGCACGGTCGCCGATGGTCAGGTTCTTAGCGCCTTCACCGAAAAATTCCAGATAGGCGGAAACCACTTTCTGGTTACGCAGGAATTCGGTAATCGCCAGAACGATATCGGTCGCGGTGATTCCCGGCTGACGTTTGCCGGTCAGTTTAACCCCGATGATGTCGGGTAGACGCATCATTGAGGGTCGGCCCAGCATCACGGTTTCTGCTTCCAGACCACCCACCCCAATCGCGATTACACCCAGGGCATCAACATGTGGCGTATGGCTATCCGTACCCACACAGGTATCGGGAAAGGCCACACCATCTCGCGCCTGAATCACAGGAGACATCTTTTCCAGATTGATCTGGTGCATGATGCCATTACCAGGCTGAATCACATCAACATTCTTAAATGCTTTTTTGGTCCAGTTAATAAAGTGAAAACGATCATCGTTACGACGGTCTTCAATTTCGCGGTTCTTTTCAAACGCATCCGGATCAAAACCCGGTGCTTCAACAGCCAGGGAGTGATCCACAATCAACTGCGTAGGGACAACAGGGTTCACCTTTGAAGGGTCACCGCCCTGATCCGCAATGGCGTCACGTAGACCCGCCAAATCGACCAGAGCAGTCTGACCAAGGATGTCATGGCACACCACACGGGCTGGGTACCATGGAAAATCCAGATCTTGCTTGCGTTCAATTATCTGTTTCAGGGAATCGGTCAGCGCAGCCGGATCACAGCGACGTACAAGTTGTTCCGCCAATACACGTGAGGTGTATGGCAGGGTCGCATAGGCACCGGGTTTGATCGCTTCCACTGCAGCACGGGTGTCAAAATAATCGAGATCGGTGCCGGGCAAAGCCTTTCGGTATGTCGTGTTCATAATTTTGCTCTCTTCTGAGTTTTAAAGAAGATCAGGAACATTTTTCAATCAAATTGTAGATCAAGCATGAGGCCTGACCCGCCCCGGTTGCTGGAGCGGGTCAATCCCCTTCGTTTCCTACAAAACGTTAATTAACGTTCAGCTAACGGTACAAATTTCTGATTTTCAGGACCGGTATAGTTGGCGCTAGGTCGGATGATCTTTCCATCTTCACGCTGTTCGATAATATGCGCGGCCCAACCGGTGGTACGTGACAGAACGAATAACGGCGTAAACATCTCGGTCGGCACACCCATCAGTGAGTAGGACACGGCAGAGAACCAGTCCAGATTAGGGAACATGTTCTTGGCATCGGCCATAACCGTCTCCAGACGTTCTGCAATATCAAAAGTCTTCATATTGTCAGCACTGACAGCCAACTCCCTGGCGACCTTTTTGATCACAATGTTACGTGGGTCAGAAATGGTGTAGACAGGATGACCAAAACCGATCACCACTTCCTTGTTGGCGACACGTTTACGGATATCAGCCTCGGCTTCGTCAGGGTTGTCATAGCGCTGCTGAATCTCAAACGCCACTTCGTTAGCGCCACCATGCTTCGGACCGCGCAGCGCACCGATAGCACCGGTAACGCATGAATACACATCCGAACCAGTACCTGCTATCACGCGACTGGCGAAGGTAGAGGCATTGAACTCGTGCTCGGCATACAGATTAAGTGATATATGCATCGCCTTGACCCATTGCTCATTCGGTTTCTCACCATGCAAAAGATGCAGGAAGTGTCCACCGATGGAGTCGTCATCGGTTTCGGTATTAATGCGTTTACCATTCACTGAGAAGTGATACCAGTACAGCAACATGGAACCAAAACTGGCGATCATACGATCGGCGATGTCACGGGCACCGGCTGAATGATGGTCATCCTTTTCAGGCAGTACATTGCCCAGCAGTGAGCAACCGGTACGCAGCACGTCCATCGGGTGAGCCGATGCAGGCACCTGTTCCAGTGCTGTCTGCAGGACTTTTGGCAGTCCTCTCAGCGCCTTTAATTTGGCTTTATAAGTACGCAGTTCGCCTTCGGTAGGCAAGGTTCTATGGATCAACAGGTGTGCAATTTCTTCGAACTCACAGGTTTCTGCCAGGTCGAGAATATCGTAACCACGATAATGCAGATCATTGCCGGTACGGCCCACAGTACACAGTGCCGTATTACCTGCGGCGGTACCACTGAGGGCAACGGATTTTTTACCTTTGGGTTTAACAGCTTCAGTTGTCGTATTCATTTTTACTTACCTTCCTCCGAAAATAATGCGTCAAGTTTGTCTTCAAATGCTTTGTAACCCAGGTAGTCATACAGCTCATTACGCGTCTGCATGATGTCTACCACATTTTTCTGTGTGCCTTCCTTGCGCATGGTCTGATAGACCTTTAAGGCCGCAGCATTCATGGCGCGGAAAGCAGACAGGGGATACAGGGCGAGGCTGACATCGGCGGATGCCAGTTCATCTGTTGTAAATAATGGGGTGGAACCAAATTCGGTGATATTCGCCAGCACAGGTACATTGACGGCAGCGACGAACTCCTTATACATGGACAGTTCGGTGATCGCCTCGGGGAAGATCATATCCGCGCCGGCCTCAACACAGGCGCAGGCCCGATCGATGGCTGACTGTAGTCCTTCAACTGCGAGCGCATCTGTACGCGCCATGATCACAAAGTTGGGATCGGTTTTGGCATCTACGGCAGCCTTGACCCGGTCGACCATTTCGTCGAGCGGTACGATCATTTTGTTAGGACGATGACCGCAACG
>JBFIID010000124.1:0-7380 GCA_041601415.1 Gammaproteobacteria bacterium | reverse complement strand
GTTGTTTGTTTTATTGTTATTGTGCGTGAGAGGCAATTTATACAGCATGTTGTATTTAGCACCTGGAAAAACTCAACATATTGAAAATTTCGCTTGGAAATATTGTGTGACCTGTTTTACAAAAAAAACGGAGAACGGGTTGTCGCCAGCAGTTTGTTAACAAGTCGGTATCGATCAACAAACCTTGCTACACTCGCAAATCATTATCCGTAGTCATTAGAAGACCTGCCTTTTATGAGCCTGAGACAGATTGTCTTTCCCCCCCGGAACAGATTTTTTACCGGCAAACGCTGGACCAATATCTGTGTCAGAAGCCTGCATCTAACTGGTGTCGCCGGGGTTGGTGGTGGGTTTCTGTACGCGGCCCCACTGGAACTCTGGCAGCCTTTCCTGTTATTGACCCTCTTCAGTGGCATGGTTCTGGTGGGCCTTGAGATCTACACGAATGGGATCTGGCTGATCCAGATCCGTGGTGTGGCAACACTATTTAAGCTGGGTTTACTGGCGCTGGTCTATGTCACCGGGCCGCAGATGTATATCATCATTCCGGTGATTTTAATCTCGGGGATCATTTCGCACGCGCCAGCGAATGTACGTTACTACTCCCTGCTGCATGGACGTCGTCAGGAATTTTTATAGATTCCGGATCTAACGGTGAAGGTGTCCACGAGCCAGAGAGAAATACAGACCTGGAAGACACAGTAATGCGGCGATAGTAAAGGCAATACTGATGGCCTGCTGTAATTCCGGATAGTTGGCAGGTGAAATTTCAGCCTGGCCCAGATACAGGCTCATAATCAGTGTCACCATCAACATACTGCTCATCTGCCCTACCAGCCGCATGGTGGCATTACTGGCAGAGGCCAGCCCATAGTGACGTTTTTCCACCGCACCCATAATGGCATTCGTGTTGGGTGAAGAAAACAGACCAAATCCGATTCCGGTAATCGCAAGGCAAAGGAGAATCAGCAGAATCGAAGTCTCGCCATTAAACTGACTCAATAGTAGTAGGCCCACCAGGGTCAGAACCATTCCGGCGCTGGCGATGATACGTGGCTCGACGGTATCTGACAGGCGACCCGCCAACGGGGCGAAAATGGCCATCAGGAGTGGTTGTGTCATCATGATCATACCGGCTTGTGAGGCAGGAATACCCTGAAGGTACTGTAAATAGAGGCTAATCAGCACGACATTGGCGAAGGTTGCCGTGTACATAATGAAGGATGCCAGACACGACAGGGTAAAGATGCGATTGCTCAGGAACAGGCTCAGATCAAAAATGGGGTGCGTCACACGTTTCTCGATAAAGACAAAACAACAGAGTCCCAGGACACCGAGGCCAATGCCGAGATAACTGCTCACATCGGGTACCAGAGAGGCACCAATACAGATCGCTGCGATGGAGAAGGCATAACTGGCGGCACCTGGAATATCCATTTTGGCCGGCTCATCTGCATGCCAGTCACCGTCGACCTTGAACAGCCCAAGCATTAACACCAGCAGTGCCAGCGGAACCTGCATGACCAGTAGTGCGCGCCAGTCGAGCAATTCAACCACATAGCCCCCTAATAAAGGACCACAGGTAAGTCCCAGATAGAGAATTGAAATCATCTTGCCTATCGCCCTGCCCCGCATGTTGGGCGGACAGACGGAACTGAGTATCGCTATCTGGGTGGCGTAGATCATGGCACCCCCAACACCCTGCAGAAAGCGCAGCATGACGAGTTGCTCACCACTATTAGAAAAGGCCGCGAGGATTGATGCGATAACTACCAGCAAGGTGCCGAGCAGATAGATTTTTTTTCGCCCCAGCATGTCTGCGACACGGCCGAAGATCAGCACAAACATAACGCTGGCCATCAGGTAGGAGGTTGGAACCCAACTTAATAAAACCGCATTCATTTGCAGATCACGTGCAAAATGGGGTAGCCCGACATTGACGGCAGACAGCATGAGCGGCAACTGAAAGGCATTGATATAGACCATTAACAGAGTCATGCGCATCCTGTTATCGGTCTCGGCTGGGTTCATAGCGACAATACGCCTCATGACAATGTGGCTGGCTAGTTTAGCAAGGACTGCCTATCATGTGCGGGCTATAATCACATCGAAACAGCAGCAACCGGCATTGCAGACCATGATTGAAGAATACGACGAAGAGTTTGAGAAAAGTAAATCGCAGATCAAACGGGAACTGCTCGCACTGCAGGATCTGGGCAGACAATTGGTGGAACTTCCCGATCGAAGTCTGCGCAAGATCCCTCTCAGCGAAAGCCTGTTAAGTGCAATTCACGAAGCGCGACGTTTCAAGCACGGAGCACTGAAACGGCAGTTGCAGTACATCGGTGGGCTGATGCGAGAGGAAGACAGTGATGCTATTCAGCAGGCGCTAGACTCCCTGACTAAACCAAAGCGTGAGACGGTCAGGTTATTTCATCAACTGGAGGAATGGCGCGATAAGCTACTGGCGGGTGATGATCAGCTAATCTCCCAACTGGTGGATGAATTGAACGCGGATCGTCAGCATCTGCGGCAACTGGTGAGAAATGCGAACCGTGAGCGAGAGCAGGAAAAACCGCCCAGGGCGGCACGCAATCTATTCCAGTATCTGCAGGAATTACAGGCAGCGGAATAATTATTATTCCCTGTGACTGAAGCGTGGATCTATTAACCCAGGGCCTGCTGGGAGCAGCACTGGCACAAACAGCAGCACCCACTCATGAAGTGCGTCGTGCCACCGGGATAGGCTTTTTCGCCGGGTTGCTGGCCGATGCGGATATCCTGATACGGTCTGCCAGTGATCCCCTGTTGAACCTTGAATTTCATCGGCACTTTACGCATTCACTCTTTTTCATACCCTTTGGTGCACTGCTTGCCAGCCTGTTGCTGTGGCCCTTTCTGCGTAAACGACTGGGCTTCGTTAAAATCTATCTCTATGCCCTGCTCGGCTTCAGCCTGAGTGGGTTTCTGGATGCCTGTACCAGTTACGGTACGCTCCTGCTCTGGCCGCTTTCATCAGAGCGAATCGCCTTCAATATTATTTCCATCATTGATCCGGTGTTCACGTGCACCCTGATACTTGGGCTGCTGATCGCCTGGCGAGGTCAGAAACCGTCGGCGGCAAGGATTGCATTAACCGTCGCCGGCCTTTATCTAATCCTCGGCTTTGTGCAACAGCAGCGAGCTACTGCTGTTGTCGAGGATCTGATCGCGACACGTGGCCATCAGGCAGAACGAATCCTGGTCAAACCGACCCTTGGAAATATCCTGTTATGGCGCAGCCTTTATGAACATAAGGGAAAAATATATGTCGATGCGGTTCGGGTTGGACTGCCGGACAGGACAGCTATCCATGCCGGTGGAGATGTCACCCTGGTGAAGGGCTTGCAGGATGTTGCCGCCGGTTCGGTGCTGGAAGCTGATTTCAAACGCTTTGCCGGTTTTTCGGATGGCTGGCTGGCTTTTGCACCGGACAGGACGGAAATGCTTGGCGACATGCGCTATTCAATGTTGCCAGATGGGGTACAGCCTTTATGGGGCATTGAGTTTGACCCGAAGCAGTCGCAGCAACACGCCCGTTACGTCGTTTATCGCGAGCTATCAGAAGGCCAACGCAGGCGCTTCATGCAGATGTTGTTTGGGCAGGATAACTGACCTGATTAGAACGTGCTGTCAATTCGATAGAATTCATGGGGCAGAAAAAAAAGAACCCCGCATGGCGGGGTTCTCCGGATTCCTTGGGACAGGTGCTGTTTAGGCAACTGTTACCTTGGTAGCCTGTGGTCCTTTCGGGCCATTTTCAACTTCAAAGTTCACTGCCTGGCCTTCGGCCAGAGACTTGAAGCCTTCTGACTGAATTGAAGAAAAATGAACGAAAACGTCAGAACTGCCATCTTCTGGAGCAATAAATCCAAAACCCTTGGAGTCGTTAAACCATTTAACGGTACCTGTAGCCATGTAACACCTCTAGTATATATTTTGTAAACATTATTTTGATTGTTGCACTGAAGGTAATGAACAGGAGATACCGATGTGTAACTTCTGAGTAAACCTAACAAACGCAATCAAACGCAAGTGTAACCGACAATAAAAAGAAAAACGAACACTTTGCATAGACCTTCTGGTTTTATGCGATAATGCGCCGCTTTTAACGACCATAAGTAATTACAGGTAGATAATCAGTGATCACAACGGCAAATATCACGATGCAATTCGGCGCCAAGCCATTGTTCGAGAACATTTCAGTCAAATTCGGAGAGGGCAATCGATACGGCCTGATTGGTGCGAACGGCTGTGGTAAGTCTACCTTGATGAAGATTCTGGGTGGTGAACTTGAAGCCACACACGGTAATGTCTCGCTCGATCCGAATGAACGGCTTGGCATGTTGAGCCAGGATCAGTTCGCCTTTGAATCGCAGACCGTTATAGACACGGTCATTATGGGGCACAAGGAACTGTGGGTTATCAAGCAGGAAAGAGACCGCATATATTCTCTCGCCGAGATGAGCGAAGAGGATGGAATGAAAGTCGCCGATCTGGAAGTAGAGTTCGCCGAGCTGGATGGCTATACCGCAGAATCTCGCGCAGGGGAGTTGTTGCTTGGTCTCGATATTCCCCTCGAGCAGCACGAAGGACCGATGAGTGAAGTTGCCCCTGGCTGGAAACTTCGCGTACTTCTCGCTCAGGCCCTGTTTGCTGATCCGGATGTCCTGTTGCTCGACGAACCGACGAATAACCTGGATATCAGTACCATCCGCTGGCTGGAAGATATCATCAATCAGAAAAACAGCACCATGATCATCATTTCCCATGACAGGCACTTTCTTAATAGTGTCTGTACCCACATGGCAGATCTGGATTACGGAGAACTCCGGGTCTATCCGGGTAATTATGATGAGTACATGACGGCATCGAGTCAGGCCAGACAGAGAATGCTATCTGATAATGCCAAAAAGAAGGCGCAGATTGCGGAGCTACAGACCTTTGTAAGTCGTTTTTCTGCCAATGCATCAAAGGCACGCCAGGCCACTTCTCGCGCCAAACAAATTGAAAAAATCAAGCTTGAAGACATCAAGCCTTCGAGTCGTGTGAATCCCTACATTCGCTTTGAGCAGGACAAGAAACTCTACCGTACCGCGCTCGAAGTAGAAGGCCTGAGTAAAAGTTATGACGATCTATGCCTGTTCAAGAATCTGAATCTGATGCTTGAGGTTGGTGAGCGGGTTGCAGTGATTGGACCCAACGGTATTGGTAAGACCACCCTGCTACGCTGTTTAATCGAGAACCTTGCTGCCGATGAAGGCAGTATAAAGTGGTCGGAAAATTCAAAGATCGGTTACTACGCGCAGGACCATGCCTTCGAGTTCGCAAATGATATGCCCCTGCTGGAGTGGATGGAACAATGGCGTAAGTTAGAGCATGACGAACAGGCGATACGAGGTACGCTCGGACGTCTGCTGTTTTCCCAGGATGATTTAAAGAAATCCGTCAAGGTCATCTCAGGTGGTGAAGAGGGGCGTATGTTATTTGGTAAGCTGATGCTTCAGACCCCCAACATCATGGTCATGGATGAACCAACCAACCATCTGGATATGGAATCCATCGAATCCCTGAACACGGCACTGGAAATGTATGAGGGCACATTGATCTTCGTTAGTCATGATCGCGAATTTGTATCTTCACTCGCGACACGCATCATTGATATGAAGCCTGATGGTATCGTCAATTTCAGTGGTAGTTATGACGAATATCTGCACAGCCAGGGTATTGAATAAGTCGATAAGCAATGGCGAATACCTGTGACTGCGGTTCTGGCAAATTAGCCGAGCACTGCTGTAACCCATTACTGTCAGGTCTTTCCTCTGCCACCAGTGCAGAGGCTCTGATGCGATCACGTTATGCGGCCTATGTGCAGTGCAATCGTGGTTATCTACTGAAGACATGGCACCCCTCAACCAGACCTCTGGACCTTGTTATGGAAGGGCCTGAAAGCCTGCAGTGGCTGGGGCTGGAGATTATCAACAGCAGTGAGAATCGGGTGGAATTTATCGCCCGTTATCACGCAGACGGAAAACAGCAAAAGTTACATGAGGTCAGTGAGTTTGTCTGTGAGCAGGGGCAGTGGCTATATATAAAGGGAAGGCATAAAGACAGGGAAGGGATTCTGGAGAAGGCTCAAAAACCGGGTAGAAACACCCTCTGTACTTGCGGAAGTGGTAAAAAATATAAACGTTGTTGTGGCAAGTAAGGCGATAAGAGGGCTATAACACAAAAAAATTGTGGAATTAGGCTGGCGATAACACATTGTTTATTAAGGCATATATAAAATAATTCAAAAAAATCTATATTTTTTTAAAAAAAGATGTTGCGGCGCACCAAATGTCTGTGTATATTGCACTGCAACAAATTAACGTAACTCAAAAAACATATAGGTGATGAACATGACTTTTGAAAAATTCTCTGCTCCTGCTAAGGCCCTGAACGAACTGGCTATCGCCAATATCGAAAAGCTGGCCGAACTGAACCTGGCCCTGGCTGAAAAAAGCATCAAGGTTGGTGTTGAAACCCTGAAGAGCGCATCTGCTGTGTCTGATCTGGAAGGCCTGAAAGCTTTCTACGCTGGTCAGAACGAAGTAGCCAAGGGTCTGGTCGAAGACGTAGTTGCCAGCAGCAATACCGTCGCTGAACTTGGTAAGGCTTATGTTGAAGATGCCAAGGGTATCGTAGAGACAGCCGTCGCTGCCTAAGTAACGCCCTTAATACCTGAGAACTTTTTTCGGGTATTGATTAGTAGTAAAAAAACCGCCTCCGTATGAGGCGGTTTTTTTTTCCTTTGGCTGCCGTACCTGTTAACGCCGCAAAGTCTTAAGAGTAAGTACAGATGTGTACGGAAGGAGTTGTGCAGCGTCTCTAAACGGCTCGGCACAGATAGTCAGGCGACAGGCCAATCTATTGATTTGATTATAAATATGCAGGAACACGAAAAATAATTAAAATTTTTAAAAAAAATGTTGCAACGCAGCATGGAGATCTGTATATTGCACTGCAACAAAGTTATTTAACGCAATTTAATTATTTAGGTGAACACTATGAACTTCGAAAAATTCTCTGCTCCTGTTAAAGCCCTGAACGAACTGGCTATTGCCAACATTGAAAAACTGGCCGAACTGAACCTGGCCCTGGCTGAAAAAAGCGTTAAGGTCGGCGTTGAGTCCCTGAAGAGCGCGTCTGCTGTGTCTGATCTGGAAGGCCTGAAGTCTTTCTATGCCGGTCAGAACGAAGTTGCCAAGGGTCTGGTTGAAGATGTAGTTGCCAGTGGCAGCACCGTTGCTGAAATTGGTAAGGCTTATGTTGAAGATGCCAAGGGTATCGTTGAGACAG
>JBFIID010000123.1:0-7404 GCA_041601415.1 Gammaproteobacteria bacterium | reverse complement strand
CGGGTTACCGTAGTAGCAACGGGTCTTGGTTGTGGAATCAAACTGGCAACAGAGGAAGTTTCCCTGACACGCAAACCCGAGCAGAAAGCAGAACCAGATTACAAGGTTCTGGATAAGCCAACCATAATCCGCAACAAACCTGAGGCGGTCGGTCAGAGCCGTGATCTCAATGAAGATCCCGATTATCTGGATATTCCGGCCTTCCTGAGGCGTCAGGCGGATTGATGAGAATGGCCCGCGCGAGACAAAATGCTGCATAGCACCAATTATTTCAAGGGCTTAGGTAATGCCTTGATTGAGAAAAGATTCTCAGCAGGTGGCAACTTCGTTTCATGAAAAAAACTGTGCTATTATGCGTCGATAAATGTGTCCAGAATTGGGAACAGAGATCGCTATGCTAAAACAACGCACCCTGAAGAACATTATCCGTGCCACTGGCGTGGGTTTGCACACCGGTAAGAAAGTGTACCTGACCCTCCGTCCTGCTGCGGTAAACAGTGGCATTATCTTTCGCCGTGTCGATCTCGACCCGGTGGTAGAGATACCTGCGCGAGCTGAAAATGTGGGTGATACACAGCTTTCTACGAGCCTCGCGGTGGGTGACGTAACCATCTCGACGGTAGAGCATTTACTGTCAGCGCTGGCGGGTCTGGGTATCGATAATGCGTATGTTGATTTGAGCGCGGCTGAAGTACCTATAATGGATGGCAGTGCTGGTCCCTTCGTGTTCCTAATCCAGTCGGCCGGTATTGAAGAGCAGAATGCCGCCAAACAGTTTATCCGCATCAAGAAACCAATAATGGTGCAGAGTGACGACAAATGGGCGCGTTTTGAGCCTTTTGATGGCTTTAAGGTTGCTTTTGAAATTGATTTTGATCATCCGTTCTTTGCAGAAACCAGTAAGTATTCCGAGATTGACTTCTCTACAACCTCCTTTGTCAAAGAAGTCAGTCGCGCACGTACCTTTGGTTTCATGCGTGATGTTGAATTGCTGAGAGAGAAAAACCTGGCCCTGGGTGGCAGTCTCGATAATGCGGTGGTGGTAGATGATTACCGTGTGCTGAATGAAGATGGGCTGCGTTATGACGATGAGTTCGTCAAACACAAAATACTGGATGCAATCGGTGATCTGTATCTGCTTGGCAATAGCCTGATTGGTGCTTTTCGTGGTAACAAATCAGGGCATCAACTGAATAATTGTCTGCTTCGAAAACTGCTGGCAGATACCAGTGCATGGGAGCAGGTGAGTTTTGAGAATGAGGCTGAGGTGCCGATTGTTTACGCCCAGCCAATGCCCGTTAGCTGAGGTTTTTAATCGCTTGCCCTGCTGGCAAGTTTCCTCATCACATCTCTCAGCGGTTCGTCGCTGAGTGTCTCTGCAAAGTCATTTAGCCCGGCAGCTGCTTTTTTCGACAGGGCTGCCGGCCTGATGCGCCTCTCCAGTTTCTTGATCTCAGGCAGACAAACCTTGATTCTCAGGCTTTTGAGCCCATCTAGAGAGCATTTATCCTGTAAATAATTTAGAATTGCGGGCGTCATATATCTAATCCGCGCAGACCATGCCGGGGAACTGACTGAAAGGACCAGAACGTCCTGCCGCAGATTGGCAATTGTGCAATGTTTATTCAGGGGTGAAGGGAGAAAGGCCTGTAGTTTCTGGTTCAGGCTATCGAGTTCTCGGGCTTTATCACGAACCGCCCGAAACGACCTGTCCTTGTCATTGAGCAATTGTCTCAGGGATCGGCTGGGCATCACAGTGTCACAGAATTAAATAACGAGAATCAGGGTCATTGAGCTAGCTTAGATGGAAATTCTTCTGGTATCAAAATCAAGAGGCAGTTTAGGTCGTCTACGCGTCGGCGTCACGCTGTTTCTGGTGCTGGCTTTGATCCTTACCGCGTTTGCAGCAGGTTTCATAGAGACGGGATATCAGCTCGGCGAGCAGGAGACCGCACGTGTCTTCCTGCAGTCCAATGTCCGCCTGGAATCAGACTGGCAGAATGAAGTTCTTAAACAGCGAGCGGTAATTGATAATACTCGCCAGGATGCGGAACGTAGTCTCGATGCGCTGGCGCTCAGAGTTGCTGGCCTGCAGGCGCATATCACCCGACTAGATGCCTTTGGTGCAAGGATGGCAGACAAACTGGGTCTGTCAGAAGAAGGTTTTGAATTTGACACAACACCGGGTATGGGTGGCAGTCGTGGCCAACAGTCCACGGTCGAAGTAGAGGACTTTGTTCAGTCTCTTGAGAATCTGTCGCAGGTACTCGCTGACCGCGAACAAAGCCTGCGTCTGCTTGAATCGGTTTATCTGAAGTCCAAACTGGACGAGCAAACCACCCCATCAGGACGACCTTTGAAGAAAGGCTGGCTATCATCCGGTTTCGGAAAACGTACTGATCCGCTGACAGGTAAGAAAGACTTTCACCGCGGCATAGATTTCGCCGGTAAGAGTGGCAGTGAAATTGTCGCCGTGGCGGATGGTATAGTGACCTGGGCGGATAAGCGTTATGATTACGGCAACATGGTTGAGATCGACCATGGCAATGGTTATGTCAGCCGTTACTCGCACAACAAGAAAAACCTGGTCAAGCTGGGAGATCGCGTTAGCAAGGGTCAGGCGATCGCATTATTAGGATCGACCGGCCGTTCGACCGGTCCGCATGTTCATTATGAAATCGTTCATAACGGTAAGATCATCAACCCCAAAAGTTTCATCAAATAACCAGACACATTCATCTTTTTTCCACTCTCTTACGTAATACCTTCTATGTCGAAAAATAAATCATCCAATGGCAATGTCCTGCAACGCATCATGCGCGGCCTGTTTGGCAGTCGTAACCAGCGCATTCTGAAACGCCTCCAGGCAAATGTCGTGAAGATAAATGCGCTGGAAGAAGACATGCAGTCCCTTTCAGACGAGCAGCTGGCTGAGAAAACCCGGGAATTCAGGCAGCGCATTGAAGAGGGGGCGAGCCTTGATGAATTACTGGTAGAGGCCTTCGCCGTCGTCAGGGAGGCCGGACTGCGTGTTTTAAATATGCGCCATTTCGATGTGCAGTTACTCGGTGGCATGGTCTTACATGATGGCAAGATAACCGAGATGCGAACTGGTGAAGGCAAGACGCTGGTCGCGACCCTGGCGGCCTATCTAAATGCATTGTCAGGTAAGGGTGTGCATGTAGTAACCGTGAATGATTACCTGGCACGACGTGATGCTGAATGGATGGGACGATTGTATGGCTTTCTGGGTATGAGTACCGGGGTCATCATTGCGGGTTTATCCAATGAAGAAAGGCAGCAGGCCTATGCCGCAGACATTACCTACGGAACTAATAATGAGTTTGGTTTTGATTATCTGCGCGACAACATGGCCTTCTCACTGGAGGACAAGGTACAGCGTGAATTGAACTTTGGTATCGTCGACGAGGTTGACTCGATCCTGATCGATGAAGCACGAACACCGTTGATTATTTCCGGTCCGACAGAGGATAGAACGGACGTTTATCAGCGGGTTGATAAACTTGTCCCTTTACTGAATAAACAGGAAGAGGAAGACGGTCCTGGTGACTACACGATGGATGAGAAGTCCAAGCAGGTTCACCTCACCGAAGAGGGCCATCAGCATGTAGAAGAACTGTTGCTCAAGGCCGGGTTGCTTGGTGAGGGGGAAAGTCTCTACGACGTCGCTAATATTACCCTCATGCATCATGTCAATGCGGCCCTGCGTGCGCATAAACTGTTCCAGCGCGATGTGGAATACATCGTGCAGGATAATCAGATCGTAATCGTTGATGAGTTCACCGGCCGTACGATGGTGGGACGCAGATGGTCGGACGGCCTGCATCAGGCGATTGAGGCCAAGGAAGGTGTTGAGGTACAGAATGAAAACCAGACCCTCGCAGGCATTACCTTTCAGAATTACTTCCGCCTGTTCGATAAACTCTCCGGGATGACTGGTACGGCCGATACCGAGGCCTTTGAATTCCAGCAGATCTATGGCCTCGAAGTGGTGGTTATGCCGACCAACAAGCCGATGGTTCGCAAGGACATGGGTGACCTTGTGTACCTGACACAGAAAGAAAAATACGACGCGGTGATTGAGGACATCGAAGATTGTATCTCGCGCGGTCAGCCGGTACTGGTGGGTACAACCTCGATTGAGGTGTCGGAATACCTGTCTGATTTGTTGAAGAAAAAGAAACTGAAGCACCAGGTTTTGAATGCCAAATTTCATGAGAAAGAGGCTCAGATCATTGCCGAGGCGGGACGCCCGGCAGCCGTGACTATCGCAACCAATATGGCGGGCCGTGGTACTGATATCGTGCTGGGTGGTAACTTACAGTCACAGATTGATGCCCTGGAAGACCCATCAGAAACCGACATACAGCGACTGACCGAGGAGTGGGACCAGTTGCATAAGCAGGTGCTGGAAGCGGGTGGTCTGCATATTATCGGTACAGAAAGACATGAGTCCCGTCGTATTGATAACCAGCTACGAGGTCGTGCTGGTCGTCAGGGTGATGCAGGTTCAAGTCGTTTCTACCTGTCCCTGGAAGACAGCCTGATGCGCATTTTTGCATCGGATCGCGTTGCTGGGTTAATGCAGAAGCTGGGTATGGAAGAGGGCGAGGCGATTGAACACCCATGGGTTAGTAAGTCGATTGAGAATGCCCAGCGTAAGGTCGAAGGACATAACTTTGATATCCGTAAACAGTTGCTTGAATACGATGACGTTGCCAATGATCAACGTAAGGTGATCTATGAACAACGTAATGATCTCATGCGTTCTGAGGATATCTCGGAAAATATTGAAGGCATACGTGATGACGTTGTGAACGATACTATCGATCTTTACATTCCTCCGCAGAGCATGGATGAAATGTGGGATCTGCCCGGCTTGATGGACGCACTTGAAGGTGAATATGGTTTGCGTCTGGAGGTGGACAAATGGCTGGAAGAGGATCATGGCCTGAATGAGGAAGGTCTACGCAAGCGCATCGTTGAAGCCGTCGAAAATGCCTATCGCGAGAAAGAGGCCCTGGTACCAGCAGAGCATATGCGTCGATTTGAAAAGCAGGTGATGCTGCAGATTCTGGATGGGCACTGGAAGGAGCATCTGGCGGCAATGGACCATCTCAGACAGGGAATTCACCTGCGCGGTTTTGCTCAGAAAAATCCAAAGCAGGAATATAAACGCGAAGCCTTTGAGATGTTTGCCAAAATGCTGGATAGCATCAAGAAGGATGTTATTTCAATCATGTCACGTGTAGAGGTGAAGGGCGAAGAGGATGTTGACGCCGTTGAAGAACAACGCCGTCAGGCCCCGCCGATGGAGTATACCCATGACGCGCCGGACAATGGCCTGCAGGACGAGACCGGTAATGCGGATGAAGGCGGTCAGGAACCTTTCAAACGTACCGAAAGAAAGGTCGGTCGCAATGAGCCCTGTCCCTGTGGTTCGGGTAAGAAATACAAGCAATGTCATGGCCGTTTAAGCTGAATGGCATTGAGCATCATCACACATGAGTAACAATGTGGTCGCCGGTATTCGTCTCGGTACGATCTGTGCCGGGATTAAGAAAAACGCCACAAAGGATGATTTGACTCTGATCGAACTTGTGCCCGGCAGTCAGTGTGCCGCGGTATTCACCCGGAATGCATTTCGTGCGGCACCTGTAGAGCTGGCCGCCGCCAGCCTGCAACAATCGGATCCACTTTTTTTGCTGATTAACTCAGGCAATGCCAATGCGGGTACAGGTAAACCAGGTCTGCAACATGCGCAGCAGACCTGCAGGTCTGTGGCCGAACACGGAGGGTGTGATGCCTCTCAGGTGCTACCATTTTCTACTGGCGTGATTGGTGAAACGCTTCCTGTCGAAAAAATCTGTACTGCAATTCCTGCTGTTTATGAGAAGCTCAGTGAACACGGTTGGGAAGCCGCATCTCTGGCAATAATGACCACAGATACGCGTCCCAAACTTGTTACTCGCACCGTTCAGATCGATGACCAGATCATCACTATCACTGGAATTTCCAAGGGTGCCGGTATGATCGAACCGAATATGGCAACCATGCTGGCCTATGTCGCGACCGATGCCGCCGTTGATAAATCTGTTTTACAGGCCTGTTTGACCCAGGCAGTGGACGTATCCTTCAATCAAATCTCGGTTGATGGCGATACCTCGACCAATGATGCCTGTGTATTAATGGCCACAGGAGCCGCCGGAAACTCAAGGATCAGTGAACTCGATTCACCGCAGTTTCGTGTCTTTGCAGCAGCCGTTACAGATGTCTGTGTGCAGCTGGCGAAGGCCATCGTGCAGGATGGAGAAGGGGCAAGCAAGTTTATTACCCTGCTCATTGAGGGCGCCAGGGATCAGAGCGAAGCCAGTCGGGTCGGCAAGACGGTTGCGAATAGTCCCCTGGTGAAAACAGCTTTTTTTGCCAGCGATCCTAATTGGGGACGCATCCTTGCTGCCGTTGGCCGCGCGGGTCTGGAACAACTCAATATCAATGCTGTGAATATCTATCTTGGCGATGTCTGTATCGTCGCAGAGGGTGGTCGCGCAGAGAATTACTGTGAACAGGCAGCGCAGCTTGTGATGGACGAAAAGGAGATTACCGTCCGCATCGAACTGGGGCGAGGTAATGCCTCGGCTACGGTGTGGACCTGCGATTTCTCATATGATTATGTTCGCATCAATGCTGAATATCGTACCTGAACACCTTCCCGTCTGATATCAGAAATACGGATGGAAACCCTGCACATCGCGGTCGCAGCGATTCTTAACCAGAAGCATGAGGTGTTACTTTCCCTGCGTCCCACACATGTGCATCAGGGGGGACTGTGGGAGTTCCCGGGCGGCAAACTTGAAGCCGGAGAAGATGTAGTTCAGGCGTTAAGGCGAGAACTGAAGGAAGAACTGGATATCGAAATCCAGACCGTCAGACCGCTAATTAAAATAGAACATGCCTACAGTGATAGAACGGTATTACTGGATGTCTGGCAGGTCTCATCATTTACCGGTATTGCTCGGGGACTAGAGGGACAGGAGATCCGCTGGGTGCCGATTTCCTCTCTGGCAGAATATCAATTTCCGGCCGCCGATGTGCCCATTATTACCGCCATGAGACTGCCACCGGTCTATCTGATTGGACCAGAGCCCGATCTCACAGACATACATTTCGAGAGCTACCTGCAGCATCTTGAGCATTGCCTCTCGGCCGGGGTCAAACTGTTTCAATTACGTGCGCCTGAGCTGTTAGAAGAGCAATATCATGAACTGGCTCTGCAAACGCGCTTACTGTGTGACGCGTATGACACGCGCCTGATGTTGAACACTACTGTGACACAGGCGGTCTGTTGTGGCGCCGATGGGCTACACCTCAGTAGCCAGCGTT
>JBFIID010000122.1:0-7443 GCA_041601415.1 Gammaproteobacteria bacterium | reverse complement strand
GTTGATCCTGTCCCAGTCCAGCGGTGTGTTAGTGCTGTTATCGGTATTACTCATTATTTCATCCGTTTATGCCAGCCAGCGTTGACTGATTGCCGCAGCGCATCGGTCGGCCTCAGCTAACTGCGTGGCAGGTTTACGCAGTGTCTGCCCCTGTTTCCAGGCCGAGAAAGTCGTTAGCTGATGTGTTTCCAGTAGTTTATCAAGACCGCGGGTGATGCGATCGGTCCGGCTCACCGGCACTTCGATTAAGCCCGTTGCGGCGCCTGCCGTCAGGGCCTCATAGATCATCGACACACTGTCTGCCGTCACCCAGACCCGCCCGCATTTCGCCAGTTGCTCAGGTACCCAGCCCGCCGGGGTCTTTTCGCAGGGGGTGTAGTCCAGCCCTTGTCTATTTAATGCTTCAAGTCGATCGCGGGTACTCGCGGGCGTCCGCCTTGAGTCGGTGAGTTGCCACCCCATGCCATGTTGTACGTCGCTAATCTGGCAGATAGCACTAATGATGGCGTCTTCATTCCAGCCATGATGGGCGGATGGTCCGCCGATCAGAAACAGACCGGCATCGAGACTGCTCTGATCGGCGTGGCGTATGGTATTCAAAGCGCCCAGTGTGGGCAACACATTGTCACCTGCGACGGGTTTGTCGTGTTCCGGAATCAGGCACAGATCAAACAGCTTGAGCGGTAGAGAAGGCTTCATCAGCACAATGCTTCGACCACCCCTGGCGCGCCTGGCTATTAACATGGGCAGGTGGGTTGCGTGTCCAGCACCGATAATCAGATCGGGATTGGCATACTGACGAACGGCGGGAAAGCGTTTAAGTAATAGGTCCAGAAGTCCGGGACGGTTTTCGCAGACGGGGATATCAATGACATCGGAGGGGTGTAGTCGTCCCAGAGCCTGGAAGAGGCCACGACTCTGATTGTCGTGGCCTGGTTTGCCATCACTCAGACGCCAGATTACCAGCCTCTGATCAGGCCTCTGCAAGCGTATACTCAGCCCCACAATAAGGGCATTTGGCCTGCCCGGTATTTTCGATAGCGAGGAACACCCGAGGGTGTGAATTCCACAGACTGGTGCCGGGCATTGGGCAATGCAGCGGCAGATCGTCCTTGCTTACGGTGTACTGATTTTCAGTGTTTGATGGTTTTTCGTTGCTTGCCTGTGACATGGAAACTCCTTATTGAGACGTATAGGTGAGCCACTCAGGGTATTGCTGACGACGGCCATGCACCTGATCGAAATACATGCTTTGCAGTTTTTCAGTGATCGGACCGCGTTTGCCTTCACCAATGGTACGACCATCCAGTTCCCGAATCGGGGTTACTTCGGCAGCGGTGCCGGTAAAGAAGGCCTCATCAGCGACATAGACTTCATCGCGAGTGATACGTTTTTCGCGGATTTCGTAACCCAGTTCACGCGCGAGGGTGAAGATCGTGTCACGCGTAATGCCCTCCAGTGCGGAGGTGAGATCCGGGGTCAGAATCTGGCCATTGCGAATGATGAAGATGTTTTCGCCACTGCCTTCGGCCACATAGCCTTCATTATCAAGCAACAGGGCCTCGTCATAGCCGACTTCCAGTGCCTCCTGCAGGGCGAGCATGGAATTCATGTAATTGCCGTTGGCTTTCGCCTTGCACATCGTGATATTGACGTGGTGCCGGGTATACGAAGAGGTGCGAATACGGATGCCCTTCTCCATACCTTCTTCACCCAGATAAGACCCCCACTCCCAGGCGGCGACCATCACATGGGCTTTGAGATTGTCCGCACGCAGACCCATGCCCTCTGAACCGTAAAACACCATCGGCCGCAGGTAGGCTGAATCCAGGCTGTTTTCTGCTACCGCATCAATGCAGGCCTGATTGATGGTGTCCTTATCAAATGGCATTGGCATGCGCAGGATGTGCGCGGAGCGGAACAGACGATCGGTATGTTCCTGCAGGCGAAAGATCGCGGTGCCCTGCTCTGCATGATAGGCGCGCACGCCTTCAAAACACCCCATGCCGTAATGCAGGGTATGCGTTAAAACATGAGTCTTGGCCTCACGCCAGGGAACCATCTCCCCGTCCAGCCAGATCACTCCATCGTGATCAGCCATGCTCATTGTGTTTCTCCCATAAATTCATTCCAGATGCGAACCACCTGTTGTCGGTGATCCAGAAAATTATCATCATCAACCAGCGCCTTACGGTTCTGCAAGGCCCTGCGGTGAGTGATGGCGCGATAGGCAAAGTAGGCCTCGCGCAGCTGTTCGCTGTCTGCGTGGTTCAGCAGACCCAGTCTGGCAAGGTCGTCTAGCAGTCTTAGATTGTCTGTCCAGGTTAACAATTCCGGGTAGGCGTGAGCCCAGCGAAGAACGCCGTATTGCACCATAAATTCAATATCAGTGATACCTCCCAGGCCCTGCTTAAGGTCGAAAATATCCCCTTTGCTACGGTTCAGTTCCTGACGCATCTTTTCGCGCATATCGATAATATCCAGACGCAGCTGTTCGACATCGGGTGGCGTTAGCAGTACCTGACTACGGATGGCCCTGAATCTTTCCGTTGTTCGAGGGTTTCCGGCCACTACACGCGCCCTAACCAGGGCCTGATGTTCCCAGGTCCAGGCTTTTTCTAGCTGGTATTCACAGAAACTCTCGATACTGCTGACCAGAATCCCGGAAGCACCATTCGGGCGCAGGCGCGGGTCAACCTCATAGACCATGCCGGCGGCAGTAATGGCGGTCATTAGATTGATGATGCGTTGTCCCAGGCGGTTGAAGAACACATTGTTATCCAGTGGCCGGTCACCATTTGTGACCTGATTTCGACCATGACTGTCATGCAGAAAAACCAGATCCAGATCCGATGAGTAGCCGAGTTCCAGTCCGCCGAGCTTGCCATAGGCGATGATGATAAACCCGGCAAGCTGCACGCCGTCATCATCTTCGAAACAGGGTTCACCATGTTTCATCCGCATCTGGGACCAGGCAATTGTCAGGGCGGTGTCCAGTGTGGTCTCTGCAATGGCAGACAGGTGATTACTCACTTCAGCGAGAGGCAGATTGCCCGTGATATCGGCCGCAGCGACGCGTAGTACCTGCGCATTCTTGAAATGTCGCAGACAGTCCATGTATTGCTCCAGATCATCGCGGGTACATTTGTACAGTCGCCTGTGCAGATCTTTCTGCAGCTCAGGGGCGGCGGGCGGCGCGTAAAGCACCCGTGGGTCAATCAGCTCATCCAGCAACAGGGGATGGGCGATTATTTGTTCGGCGACCCAGGAGCTCTCGGCAAACAGCTGTACCAGCTGGGTCAGTGCGGACGGGTTTTCCGTCAGCAGGGTGAGATAGGTACTGCGTCGGGCAATGGTTTCGATCAGACGTAGAAGTCGCTCCAGGGTCAGACTCGGCTCCTCGCTATCAGAGGCGGCGTCCAGCACCAGAGGCATAAGACGATCGAGACGCTCGCGTCCCTGTTGGCTGAGCTGGCGAGTGGTGCGCATTTCACGCAGCAGCGTGATTTTTTCAAGGATTTCTGTAGGCGATTCAAAGCCACGCTCTGTGAGTACCTGCTCTGCGTCTGACCCTGTGAGATTGCCATGCCAGAGGCTAGACATGGTTTCAAGCTGCTTGACCTCCGCTTCATCTTCCTGCTCCGGCGGGCGTAGCAGATCAGAGAAATGACCGATCACGCGCCCGCGGTGCTGATCTAATTGCAGAATAAAATCATCCCAGTTCGTAAAGCCCATACCCAGACTGACGCGTGCACGATCAATGTCGGTTTCGGGCAGGGTCTGGGTCTGCTGGTCGTGGATCTGCTGCAGACGATGCTCGCTATTGCGCAGGAAGCAGTAGGCATCTAACAGTTCACTCACGGTTTGTTCTGGGAGTAGCCCCAGATTACTCAGACCAGGCAGAATGCGCAGAATGCTGCGCAGGCGCAGCGACGGTTCCCTGCCGCCACGAATTAACTGAAAGACCTGACCAATGAACTCGATTTCACGGATCCCTCCGGCGCCCAGCTTGACGTTCTGATCAATGCCTTTACGCATGACTTCATCGTTGATCAGCTGTTTCATCTCGCGCAATGCTTCCAGCGCGCCAAAGTCGATGTAGCGACGATAGACAAAGGGGCGCAGAAATTTCATCAACTCTGCACCCTGTTCAAAGTTACCTGCACAGATCCTTGCCTTGATCATGGCGTAACGTTCCCAGTCACGGGCATGGGCCTCGTAATAGCCTTCCATAGCATCCATGCTAGTGACCAGCGGGCCACTGTCGCCAAAGGGTCGCAGGCGCATATCAACACGAAATACGAAGCCATCCGGTGTGATGTCATTAATCACCCGAATCAGTTGTTTGGCGAGTTTATTGAAATATTCATCATTAGATATGGAACGTTTCCCGCCCTGGGTATCGCCGCGCGCTGTAAAGCAGAAAATCAGATCAATATCAGAGGAGTAGTTTAATTCTCCCGCGCCCAGCTTACCCATGGCGATGACAAACATGGACTGTGCTTCACCCGCTTTATTTTGTGGTGTGCCATATAAGGGGGTGAGTTTTTCAGCCAGCCAGTCCAGGGAAACCTGCAGACTGGCATCAGCCAGCAGGGACAGGTCGCGCAGGGTTTCTGGCAATGCAGCCCAACCGGCGATGTCACGCCAGGCGATGCGTACCATCTCCCGGTTGCGTATCACCCGCAGCATCTGCATCAAGGCCTGCTCATCCTGACATTCGGTACTGGCCGTCCTGATCCTGTTCAGTATGCGTTGTTCATCAGAGCTACCCTGCAGTTCTCCAGAATTCTGTAAATCAGTCAGTAAGGCTGGATATCGACAGCAATGGCGTGCGACGAAGGGGCTACAGGCCCAGACCTTGCCCAGACTTTCAGCAATTCCGGGATGTTCTTCCAGCAGGTCTTCAATACCCTCCTGCTGGAGAAAACCCTCCAGATTACCGGAGACTTCCTGTTGTAGGTCAGGTGGCAGGTCGGAAATAGTAAGCATCTTCATGATAAGTAATGGGGCACTGCATGGCGCCTGTAGTGTGAATTTAAGAAGCAGGGAATTATGCCGTTAACACTGGATAAGACTCCTGAAAATACCCAGACGTTAAAATATCAAGGTACGGCATATGTTTAATAGTAATAAGGATAAATGGAAAGACAAATACTACCAAACCGTTAAAGAGCTGGATAATAAGGAAAAGGACTGGAGAAAAATCGAGTCTGTATTCCGCAAGGGCATTGGTCGTCTCGCGATTGTCGCCGAGGGTGAAAGTGAGAGCATAAATGAGGCGCTGAGAGAGATACGCAGTAAGGCACGGAAGGCTGACGCGCCCCTTCAACCCTCATTCGATCACCTCGAAGTCGTGCTGAAACGGGTAGAAAAACAGGCGTTGGCAAGCCCGGAAGAGCCTGTATCCGATACCAAAGCCGATCTGCGTGAAATCGAAAACCTGATTAAGGATCTGGCGATTGGCAAAGGCCTTAAGGAGTCTTTACTGGATAAACTTGAGGCACAGAAAGTTGCCGTGCGCGAGGTACTTAAGGATCTCGCCGTAGAAATTAATGCAATCCTTGATATTGACCCCGCCGGTAATCAGCATCTGCCGCAGTATCTCGAGTTATCCCTGCTCAAGGTGATGGAAAACCTGCATGTACCCTCGGTGCTGGAAAAAGAATTTGCGCGGGTCGTTGAACTGCTGGAAAAAGGTGTGGGTGTCGCTGAATGGGGCGATGTACTGGATAGCTTCAGTAATCTGGCATCCTGTACCGTGCAATCTATTTCAGAAGAGAAAAATGAACTGGAAGAATTTCTTCGGCTGATTACAAGCCAGATAAGCGAAATGGAGTCCTACGTTGTAGTGGCTCAGAATAGTGTGGAGTCCTCACGCGTCTCGACACGTAAAATTCGTGATGATGTGGTCGATGAAGTCGAAGTGCTTGAACAGGAAGTAAGCGAAGCCGATGGTATACAGCAGGTAAAAGGCGTACTGAGTTCACGCATAGATAATATTCGCAAACAGATGAAACAGTTTCTTGAGCAAGAAGAAAAAAGATTGAAAGAGGTTGAGGACAACAATCAGAATCTAACTCAGAAATTATCCGAGATGGATACCGAGACCAGCAAGTTACGCCAGCAACTGGAACTAAAGCATAAACAGTTGTTGATTGATCCATTAACCAGAATCAGTAATCGCTTTGCCTGGGAAGAGCGATTTAAACTTGAATATGAACGTTGGAAACGTAACCAGAACAAAGTTTGTCTGGCGGTTTGGGATATCGACAAGTTCAAGTCGATTAATGATACATATGGCCACAATGCCGGAGACCGGGTGTTGAAGTTGATCGCGAAAGTGATTAACTCGCGAGTCAGGAAAACAGATTTTTTTGCACGTATCGGGGGTGAAGAGTTTGTCATGTTGTTGCCAGACACGGCAGTAGCAGACTCCCTTCCGGTGCTGGATGTATTGCGTGAATACGTTGCCAGGTGTCCGTTCAATTTTCACGGCGAGGCTCTGACCATTACAATTTCCTGTGGGGTCACGGAGTTGCGTGAAGGCGACACTAAGGAAAGTGCATTTGAACGGGCTGATAAAGGTTTGTATCAGGCCAAGGAACAGGGAAGAAATCGCTGCATAGCTAATTAAAAAACGTAGGGATCAAAAATATTCCCCATAAAGAATCCGCTATACTGCGTTTCTTTTTTATTCGTGAGATTAGCAAATGAAAAGGCGAATTATTGCACAGGGAGGCGGCAAGATTATGGTGCCGGGTGGTGAGCCTGAAACCACAGCAATCGATACAGAGATTGTTCGTTTTTCTGCACAGTCAAAACCTAAGGTGTTGTTTATTCCCACCGCCAGTGAAGATAATCAGGAATATTGCGAGGCTTTTGCTCGCCAGTACTCAGAGAACCTCGGCTGCAGCGTTGATATTCTACGTTTGTTTAGTGATGCGCGTGACGTAAACGATTTTCGCAAACGAATTATGCGTAGTGATATTGTTTATGTTGGTGGTGGAAACACCCTGCGCATGATGAAGTTCTGGCGCCAGTTGGGTATCAATCAAATGTTGAATGACGCACGTCAAAAAGGCACCGTGTTATGTGGCACCAGCGCCGGTGCGATTTGTTGGTTCCGTCAGGGCAACAGTGATTCAAGAAAATTCGCTGATAATGAAAACACATCGCTGATAAAGGTTGCAGGACTTAATTATGTCGACCTCCTGTTATGCCCCCATTATGATGCCGAGTCACACAGGCAGCCCGCATTAAAGAAAATGATGAAAAAAACCAGAGGTGTTTCGATCGCGCTTGAAAACAATTGTGCTATTCAGATTCATGATAATGATTATCGCATCATCGCCTCACAGCCAGATAAACGGGCCTTTCTTATCTACTGGAACAGGGGTGAATATATAAAGCAGACTTTACAGCCCAGTGAGCATTACCAGC
>JBFIID010000121.1:0-7499 GCA_041601415.1 Gammaproteobacteria bacterium | reverse complement strand
GGCCTCCATCAGGGCAGTCATACCCAGATTATCGGCGGCATTTACATCTGCCCCATCTGCCAGCAGTGCATGCAAAATGGTGGTATTGCCGAAGAAGTCGGCGGCCTGCAACGGGACTCGACCCGAGGCTGTTTTGGCATTCACATCAATACCTGCAGCCAGGATCGCATTGACCTCCTGCACCCGTCCCTGTTTGGCTGCCTGGAACAGATCCTGAGTTGCATTTTCGCCTGCCGCGAACAGGGACTGGCCCGACAGGGTCAGAATAAGAGCCAATAAGTATCGTCGTTGTTTCATACAGCACATATCGGCATGAGTCAGAATTACTTAATCATCTGCGCACCGGGGCGGTTGAGTTTAGGGTGAAATCCCTGTAAAAATTCGTCACATGCTGGATACATTAACCGAACTTACCGGAACACTCTCCGGGCTACTCTGGAACAGCCCGATCACCCTGATTCTTCTGCTGGGTACCGGAGCCTATCTAACCCTGCGTATGGGTCTTATTCAATTTCGCGGCTTTGGCCATTCAATCGGGCTGATCAGCGGCAAACACAGCGATCCGGAACACGAAGGCGAAGTCAGTCATTTTCAGGCCCTGAGTACCGCCCTGTCCGCCACCGTTGGCACCGGTAATATCGCCGGTGTAGCAACCGCCATCGCCCTGGGTGGCCCGGGCGCGCTGTTCTGGATGTGGGTCACTGCCTTTTTCGGCATGGCGACAAAATTCACCGAATGTACCCTGGCGATGAAATTCCGGGAGGTGGGTGAAGACGGAGTGGTCGCGGGTGGCCCCATGTACACCCTGTTACACGGTTTAAGAATGAGACGCACGGCAATGGCCTTTGCCGCCTTTGCAATGATCGCCTCATTCGGAATTGGCAATATGGTACAGGCCAACTCTGTGGTTGATGGCCTGACTTTTATCTGGCCAGAACTCGCCGATCAGACCTGGTGGATCGGTCTGGTCATGGCAATCGGCGTTGCCCTGGTGATCATCGGCGGGGTCAAGCGCATCGCCCGCGTGGCCAGCATTCTGGTACCGTTCATGGCTATTCTGTATATCAGCGCCGCTCTGATCGTACTGGCCCAACATCTGAGTGAAATACCTGCGGCCCTGAGTCTAATCTTCAACAGTGCGCTCAACCCCTGGGCAGTTGGCGGTGCAGCCGTCGGAGAGGCGATCCGCTGGGGTGTGGCACGCGGTCTGTTTTCCAATGAGGCCGGACTGGGTTCATCACCCATGGCGCATGCCGCTGCCAGAACCAACGAACCCGTGCGAGAAGGTCTGGTCGCAATGATGGAACCCTTTATCGATACCCTGATTATCTGCACCATGACGGGGCTGGTGATCGTTGTCAGTGGCGCCTACACCGGCGGCGGCGAAGAACTCCGCAGCTCGGCCCTGACAGCCAGGGCCTTCAGCATGACCCTGGGTGACGCAGGTGCCTGGGTAGTTGGCCTGGGACTGGCCCTGTTTGCCTTTTCCACCACCATTGCCTGGTCCTATTATGGTGACCGCTCTGCGCGTTTCCTGTTTGGTGAAAAGGCCGTGTTACCGTACCGCGTGGTGTATTCCTTTCTGGTCATCGTCGGTGCTGCAGTGCCGCTAAAACTGGTCTGGAATATCGCCGATGTGACCAACATCCTGATGGCTATCCCGAATCTACTGGCTCTGATTCTGCTTGCGGGTCTGGTGGTAAAACTGAAAAACGAATATCTCACCCGCTTAAAGAGCTAACAACATGCCTACTTCAAAAACCATCGATGAGGCTGCTCTGCATGCCCTCAGAGAAGACCTTGGCGATGGCGATCTAACCGCCGAACTAATCCCTGCGGAACACAGGTCCAATGCGCGAATGATTACCCGCGAAGATGCCGTATTGTGCGGCACCGAGTGGTTTGATTCGGTGTTCAGACAACTGGACGAACGGGTTGAAATTGACTGGCAGGCTAAAGATGGCGACGCCATCGTAGCCAACCAGACCCTGTGTAACCTGTCTGGGCCGACCCGTGCCTTGCTCTCGGGAGAACGCACCGCGATGAACTTTATCCAGACCCTGTCAGGCACAGCCACCGCAACGCGCGACTATGTGCGCGCACTGGAAGGCACACAGACCCGTCTGCTGGATACCCGTAAAACCATCCCCGGACTGCGCGAGGCACAGAAATACGCGGTTCTCTGCGGCGGCGGTCAGAATCACAGAATGGGACTTTACGATGCCATCCTGATCAAGGAAAACCATGTGATGGCCGCAGGCTCGATTCATCAGGCCGTTAGCATCGCGCGCCAGAAGTTTCCGTCTGTCAGCATTGAAGCGGAAGTGGAAAATCTGGATGAATTACAGCAGGCCATTGATGCGGGAGCAGATATCGTCATGCTGGACAATTTCGATCTGGCCATGATGCGAGAGGCCGTCATGCTCAATCAGGGCCGCATCAAACTGGAGGCATCCGGTGGATTTGAAAGACAGGCACTGTACGATGTTGCCCTCACCGGAGTCGACTATATCTCGGTCGGCGCACTCACCAAGCATGTAAAAGCAACCGATCTGTCGATGCGATTTCAAACGTAGAGCAGAATTTTCTGACAAAAAAAGAAGGCCGAGGCCTTCTTTTTTTTATCTATCTCCGGATTTAGCCTAGAGCTTGTCCTTGACGATGGCGTAGATCTCCTCGGTATCCACATCGGCACCTTCCAGGATCTTGTTCAAACGTGCCAGACGGGAATCGGCGAATTCCTTATCCTTAATCCCACCCACATTAATATGCACATTCAGTGCGGCACTGCGAAGACCCGCATAACCCGCCAGCACGGCCACACCGGCATCACTGATCACATTCTTATTACCCTTGTCAGCCACTATCCGACTCATGTCGATACACTCGGCACAGGCCTCGGCACAGGCCAGAGGAACATCGGTGGCCGCTTTTAATGCCGCCTGAATCTCGGCACTCCGGGCGGTCTTTTCCTCATCACTGTCTTTCGGCATGCCATAAGAGGCCATCACCCGATCAAAGACATCAACATCGGCCTTGATCATGCCCGTCAGGCGTTCACGCAGATCTTCCGACTTGACCAGTAGATCCCGTAATTCGGCATCGACGTCTTCATAGCCTTTCTTACCGACCGTCAGGTTGCAGACCATGCTAACCAGAGCTGCCCCCATGCCTCCCATGATTGCAGCTGCGCTGCCACCACCGGGGGTTGAGGCCTTACTGGCCAGTTCATCGAGAAATGTTTGTACAGGTTTATCTTTTATCATTATTTTGATTCTCCTCGCGCCATACTTTGTATTTTTTATTCTGGGGGCGTGATTATAAGGGAGAGTCCCGAAGATACACAAAAGCGGTGGTTAACGGTGTTTTTCTTGTCGAAACCGGTCGCTTGGGTTAATTTAACTCGGCTTGCAGGTGTGAAAATGGCCGAGTCACAAGCTACGGCCCCATAACAACGACATAATCCGAGCCACCTGCAGACTATAAGACTAATAATATCAGGAGAACTTTCAATAAGACGCGCTTCCCGTAAACCCGGAGGGGCACTCTTGCACTCATTCGAGGATTGAACAATGACAAAAAAATTACTCTTCCACTTTGATACCGACCCCATGCCCTCCGTATTCGATACGGTAGTCGCCAACGATGGTGGTGCGGATCACGTGCATGGCTACGGCGGTGTAACACCAGACAATGTCGGCCCATTGGTAGACGGCACCATTTTTACCCGCTCGCCAAAAGAGAAGAAGAACACCGCCATTTTTGTTAGCGGTAGCAACATGGTTGCCGGTGAAGCGCTGTTTAAAGCG
Source organism: Gammaproteobacteria bacterium (assembly GCA_041601415.1). Lineage (GTDB taxonomy): Bacteria > Pseudomonadota > Gammaproteobacteria > JBFIID01 > JBFIID01 > JBFIID01. The sequence continues at coordinate 3,690 of JBFIID010000121.1, read as the reverse complement.
GTTCAAAAGCGGTTCTTCTCGAATTTCCGCGTATCCGCCATGCTGGACAGTAATGGCTCAAACACCACCGCTGCCGCGATGGTGGCTCAATTGGAACACGCCGCCGACAGCCTGAAAGGTAAAAAAGCCGTGATCCTGGCAGGCACCGGCCCGGTCGGCCAACGCGCCGGTGTGATGCTGGCCAAAGAAGGCGCCGATGTGGTGCTGACTTCTCGCGGTATGGATCGCGCAATCCAGGCCTGTGAGGATATGAAGGCGAGTTTTGACGTCGAGATGACACCGGCAGAGGTACGTGATGAAGCGCAGGCAGTCGCCGCTCTTGAAGGTGCGCAGATCGTTCTGGCCTGTGGTGCAGCCGGTATTGAGCTACTCAAGGAAGAACTCTGGAAGAATCATCCAACGATCGAAATGATGTCAGACGTCAACGCCACCCCTCCCCTGGGTTTCGGTGGAATCGACATGATGGATAAGGGTAAATCTTACGATGGCAAACTGGTGTTTGGTGCTATCGGTGTAGGTACCCTGAAGCTGGAACTGCATCGCCGTTGTATCGGCAATCTGTTTGAGAGCAATGATCAGGTCTTCGATTGCATGGAGATCTACGAGCTAGCGAAGCAGATGATCGTCGAAAAAGGCGGCCTTTAAGCCAGACCACTGATTCGGGTGAGTGCATTCCCTCACTCACCCGAATCTCACCTGACGATGATCGTCAGGATTGCACCGAATGCATATTCACTGTAAATAGTTAATTCAATTTACAAATAAGTGTCTCGATGGATTTCAAGCCTTTCAAAACGCTGTTCCTGATACTGTTTCTGACAGCCCTTTCGCCTTCCCTTTCCGCCACCAGCTTTGAACAGGGGCGCGAAGCCTATCTGGCAAACGACTATGCAACCGCTCTCGAGATCCTCACTCCCCTCGCAGAAAAAGGCGAGGCACGCGCGCAGATTGCTCTGGCTATCATGTATGAAAATGGCCACGGTGTAAGGCTCGACATACCAGTTGCCATGCAATGGTATGAGAAGGCAGCGAATCAGGGACTCCCCATTGTGCAGCATGACCTCGGGGTGAAATATTTCAGTGGACGTGGAATACCTCAGGATTACAGCAAGGCCGTTCACTGGTGGAACAAGTCCGCGAAACAGGGCGTTGTGGAATCGCAATATAATCTTGGCCTGATGTATTCCCGTGGTCTGGGTGTGAGCAAGGATGAATCCGAGGCTCAGCACTGGTTCAGACTCGCAGCAGAGAAGGGACACAAGCAGGCGCAATATAGCCTTGCGGTGATGTATGCCTTTGGTCAGGGCCTGAGGAAAGATGAGACAAAGGCATTACACTGGTTTCAGCAGGCCGCAGAACAGGGCATGCCAGAGGCACAGTACAATCTGGGATTACTTTTCGAGAACGGTCAGGGTACCGCGAAGAATCAGACACAGGCCATTAGCTGGTATCGAAAGGCCGCAGCTCAGGGACTCTCGCGAGCGCACAAGAAGCTCAGTCAACTCGGCGTTGAGGCCGTCAGCAAGGAACAAACCAGCAAGCCGGCAGGATCAGCAACAATAACAGACGGCGTTGCGTGGATACTTGGTCAAAACCCTGAACATTACACTCTGCAACTCTCCAGTGGCCCGGATGAATCAGGTATCATCAAATTATTAAACGATTACAGCCTCGACGGCGAGAGCACTTATTTTAAAGTCACGTACGCCAGTGGGGCAGTACGGTATAGTGCAATTCATGGTGTTTTCGAAACGCTTGTTAAGGCGGAACTGGCACTGAAAAAATTGCCCGCGGCATTACAATCGAGTAAACCCTGGATCCGCAAGTTCGGCATTCTTCAGAAAAAGCTCAGCCCTTAGGTTGATACAAGGAAAGTCATTATCAAAAAATCCGTAGCCAGCTTTAAGGTGATCCTGACTGCCAGTGCAGAGCAGCTGGTCAAGCTCGCCTATAAATCTGTCACTGAAAAAATCCCCAGTGGCAGTCGACGCCTGGGCCTGAAACCAGGGCAGTTCACCTGTGCCGTTGGCTTTAATTCACACATCGAGGACCTGCCTGATGTGATTTCCGTACTTGGCTATAACAGCTACGAGGAACTGGCCAACCAGCGTAATGAAATCTTCGTCAATGACCCCTACCAGCAACTGAGCATGGATGATGTGCTGGCAATTTATAGCGAAGTGGTCAAAAACCCCGGCATGCTCTCCATCATGCAATACCTGCTCAGTGCGCGCCTGTCGAATATCGAGAAACGCATCGAGGCTACGGTGAGTTCTAATGTAATCGAAAAATATAAGAAAGAAATGAAAGCCATCTATAATGATGGCGTTGCCCAGATCGAATTTGCCGAATCAAGACTGGATATCGCCGACAGTGGTTTCCGCGCCCTGATAAACGAAGTCAACATTATCGTCGATAGCAAATTAATTCCGGTGGGTGATATTTTTTTCCGTAATACCGTTCTGCCACAGGAAAAACGCAAGCTCATTAGTCGCGGCTTAATCCCGGATGAGCTGATTGAAACCAGACTGGCGGATAAAACAATTTCTGAACAGGAACGTAAGATGCTGCAGGCGATTGTAAACAGGAAATAGTCGACCACCATGGCTTCCTTTACCGACATACTGAATGCGGATGATGGCAAACTGGTCAACCTTTTCTTTCGCATTAAGCCATCCGCCAGCAAGGATTTTCTGGTGCGGATTAATCACACAGCCAATCAAATAGGACTTAATCATGCGCAGCTGGTGTGTGCCCTCGGCTTTAATAAACACATCGCAGAACTGACGGATATCCTCTCAGTAGCCGGCTTCGCAACCCATAAGCTGCTGACCTATCGCTGCAACGAACTGTACAGCACCGACACCTACCGGCAGTTGGCTATCGACAATATTCTGGATCTCTATGCGGAGCGAGTGGACGATACCGAGATGTTAGCAACCCTGCGATCCTGCCTCCCTGCACGACTGTCAAATATCGAAAAGCATATCGGTGATAACAATGACCCATCAGCGGTCATTAGCTACAAAATGGAACTCCATGCGATTTACAATGGCGGCATTATGACCGCAGAGATGGCCGATCAACGCCTCAATGCACCGATAGGTGAATATCGATTATTGGCTGACGAGGTCAGTCTGATCGTTGAACAGGAATTTCACCCGCCCAGCAACCTGTTCTTCATGAACCACCTGCTTCCGGATGAAAAACGCATCCTCATCGAAGACGGGCATATCAACGACAGCATGATCCGTAACCGCATCAGCAACTCCTCGGTGAGTGAGGCCGAGCGAGAAATGCTCGAAGACTTTATCTAGATTTTGCGGCGAGGCTTAGTTCCAGGGTTCGCGTATATAAATATATTCTCGGGTGCCCGAATAGAGTCCGAATGAGACGCGCCCCACAGGGTCATTGTCATGTGTAAGGTTGTTGTCCCAGTCATACTGTAACCATGGCAGATCCAGCCCCGTCAGGGTGCTCAGATCCACTGTAATATCCACGTCACCCGTGAAGCCAGTACCCGGAGGGCTGAAACTCAAGCCTGCATTACCCGCAGCCATTGGTGAACTGGCAATACTGGCGGTGGTACAACCGGTCGCCGGACAGCTTCCACCCGCAGCCACCACCACATTACCGTCTGTCTGGGTTTCCTGCGAGCTGGTTAGGGAGAGATTCGTATTCAGAATTGAT